>CAMDDY010000486.1 GCA_945893125.1 Bordetella parapertussis | reverse complement strand
GCGGCCACCGCCTTGTGGTAAAACGCCGCACCCACTGCGGCAAATTGCAAACCAATGCCCGGCAAATTCACAAAGCAGGATTTCTGCTGATCGGAAACACGCGCCGGCGCCAAGCCCGCGATCAGGTCGCCGAGGGTGGGTGTCACGGTGGGGTCCAGCCCGGCGATGCTGTGCCGGTTTTTCGGCAACGTCACGCCCTTGGTGACGCTGAAATTCTCGTGAGCCACGCGGTCGTTCACGGCGACCAGATCCGATTGCGCCACCACGCCCGGTTCCAGTTCCGGCCCGCGGATGGTGCAGACATGCATGCCGGGTTCCAGCCATTGTTCCTTGAACACATGCTGAGACGCATTGGTGGCGCACAGCACAATGTCAGCGCCTTTGGCTGCGGCTTCGGGTGAGGCGGCAGGCATTACCGTGACGCCGGTGAGTTTGCTCATCTCGTCGCAGAAGGCCACGAGTTTGTCGCGTGTCGGGCTGTAGCAACGAATTTCATCCAAACGATGCAGGGCAGTGATGGCCTTGATATGGCCGCTGGCCTGCCAGCCCGCACCGATGACGGCGGCGGTGCGTGGGTTCTTGCGTGCCATAAATTTTGTGGCAAGCGCCGATGTGGCGCCCACGCGCATGCACTGCAACACGCCATCCGGGAAAATCGCCAGCGGCTCGCCGGTGTTGACACTGAACAGCAGCACCAGCCCGGTATAGCGGTTGCCCGGCGCCAGCGGTAATTTCACCTGGCGCTTTTCGCCGAATGAAATGATGTCGGAGTTCAGCCGCAACACACTTACCCCGAGACTCGGCACCACCGCACCCATGAGTTTTAACGAGTACACCGCATCGGGTCGCGCCGTGGTGGAAACCGCATCCGAGCGTGCGGCGTTGGCGGCGCGTCCGTGCGCATATTCCAGATACGCTTCTTCAATGGCCGTGATGCAATCGGACATCGTCAGCAGCGATTCGGCGTCTTCGTTGGAGAGTATGAGCATAATGGTCTTGAGTAAAGTGGGTTTTGATTCTAGCAGTAACGTGCCGTTACAATGGGGCACGAAATCAAAGGAATCATGTCGATATGAGAAACGCTGTAACCCTCGCTGTTTTAACTGCGTTGTGTGGCGCGCATCACGCCGCCGCGCAATACCCCGACAAACCCATCCGCATGATCGTGGTGTCATCCGCATCGGGCAGCACCGACATGGTGGCGCGCAGCGTCGCGCGCGCGCTGGGCGAAGGCCTGGGGCAGACGGTGGTGATCGATAACCGTCCCGGCGGCGGAGGCGTGATCGCGGCGGAGATGACGGCCAAGGCGCGCGCCGACGGCTACACGCTGCTGATGACCAACACCAGCCATGCCGTGCAACCCAGCCTGCACGCGAAATTACCGTTTGATCCGCACAAGGATTTCGCCGCAGTGAGTCTGGTGGCGCTGACGCACAGCCTGCTGATGGTGCATGACTCGGTGCCGGTGAAGAACGTGAAAGAGCTGATCGATCTGGCGAAGGCGCAGCCGGGTAAACTCAATTATGCGTCGGGCACCAACGGGTCGTCGGCGCATTTGGGCGCCGAGTTGCTCAAGCTTATGGCGGGCGTGGAGATCGTGCGCGTGCCGTACAAAGGCACCGCCGAAAATCTCAACGCGTTATTGTCGGGCGAAGTGCAGGTGAGTTTTGTCACGCTGCCCGCCATCCTGCCGCATATCAGCGGCAACCGCGTGCGTGTGCTGGCGATTGGCGGCCCGCGCCGTATCGCGCGCTTGCCCGCAGTGCCCACGCTCGCCGAAACCCTGCCCGGCTACGACATCGGCACCTGGCATGGCGTGCTGGCGCCGGCGCAAATACCCCCAGCCTTATTGCAACGCTTGAGTTTGGAAATCGCCAAAATGCCGAAGATCGCGGAGTATCGGGATCAGGCCGCCACGCAGGGCTTGGAACTGGTGGGCAGCACGCCGCAGGAACTGGATGCCTATATAAAGACGCAGATGGCGCGCTTTGCCAGGATCGTCAAGGCGACGGGGTTGCGGGCGGATTGATATCATCTCGCCGCCCGGATCACGCAACACAAATTGCGAACGACAGGAGATTTCAAATGCGAAATTCAGTTACCCGGTTGATGGTCACCGCACTGTCGTGCCTAGCCTGCGCGCACGCCTCGGCGCAGCAATACCCCTCCAAACCCGTGCGTATCGTCGTGCCCTTCCCGGCGGGCGGCTCGTTCGATGTCACCGCGCGCATCATCGCGCAGCGCATGCAACTGGGGCAAAACGTGCTGGTGGAAAACCGCCCCGGCGGCGGCACCGTGATCGGCACGGAATATGTCGCGCGCCAGCCGGGCGACGGCTATACCATCCTGTCGATAGGGCCGAGCTTCACCATGCACCACGCCGTGCGCAGCAAAGTGCCGTTCGACACCGAAAAAGATTTCAAGGCGCTGGGGCAGGTGATGGGGCTGACAATGGCGATTGCGGTCAATCCGTCGCTGCCGGTGAAGACCATGAAGGAATACCTGGCACTCGCCCGCGCGCGGCCGGGTGAAATCAGCTACGGCACCTCCGGCCCCGGCACCAGCCACAACATGCTGGGCGAGGCGTTAAAGCTCGCGCACAAGGTCAACATCGTGCATACGCCGTACCAAGGCGAAGTGCCCGCAGTGACGGCGGCGGTGGGCGGGCACATCACCGGCGTGCTGGTGAATTTGTTTGCCACCGCGCCGTTCATCAAGGGTGGCAGACTGCGCGCGCTGGCGGTGACCAGCGCCGAACGCGATGCGCTGGTGCCCGACGTGCCCACCGCGCGCGAAGCCGGCGTGGCGGAAATCGAAGCCATCAACTGGAACGGCTACGTCGTGCATGCCGCCACGCCGCTCGCCGTGATCTCGCGCCTGAATGCCGAAATCAACAAAGTGCTCAACACGCCCGACGTGCGCGAACTGATGCGCGGGCAGGGCATGATTGCAACGCCGGGGTCGGTGGAGCAGTTTGCCGTGCTGCTGAAGTCGGATGGGGTGCGGTATGGGCGGATTGCGCGGGAGGCGGGGGTGCGGTTGGATTGATCAGCCCGACTTCTTCCGCCGCCGCCGAATCTCCTGAATCACCACCGAATTATCCAACTGCCCCTCGCCATGCGCGATGCAGCTTTCGACGAGTTTTACGTATTCCGTCGCGAGCGGGAGTTCCTGTCCCACGCGCGCGGCGACTTCGTGCATGAGCTTGAAATCTTTCAGCGATTGGGTGAGCCATGCGTGCGGGGTGAAATCGCTTTCGACCATTTTCATGCCGCGGGTGTCCATCGCGCGTGAATACACCGCCGAGCCTTTCATCACTTCGAGGAAGGGGGCGAGTTCGAGTCCCATGGATTCGGCGAATGCCAAGCCTTCGGCCATCACCGCGCGGTTGAGACCGCCGACTAAATTGACCGCGAGTTTGGCGCGTCCGCCGGAGCCTGCCGGGCCGAGATAAAAACGTTGTTTGCACAGGGCGTTGAGTATGGGGGCTGCCGCGTCCATGTCGGCGCGCTGGCCCCCGACCAACGCGACGCCGTTGCCCTTGGCGATCTGGTCGCTGTTGCCGGAGAGTGGGGATTCAACAAAGCGAATGCCGCGTTTTGCCGCGCGCGCGGCCAGGGCTTGGATGCGATCCGGGTCGCAGGTGCTGGTGCAGATGATGAGGTGGTCTTTGTTGAGATTCGCGCCGTCGCTGGATTCGACGACGGATTCCACCTGATCGGTGTTGAATACCGCGAGCACGATTTGCTTGCAGCGTTCGCCGACTTCTTTGGCGGATGCGCAGGCCGTGCCGCCGAGCCGCGCGAGGTTATCGCGGCGTTCAGTGGCGATATCGAATCCGGCTACCGGAAAGCCGCCTTGCAGCAGGCGTTGCGCGAGTGAGGCGCCGATGAGGCCGAGGCCGATGACGCCTACGGGTGGTTTGGAGGACATGGATTACTCCGCGAGTTCAAATTCGAAGTGCAACTCTGATTAATAGGTTGGGTGGGCGAGGTGCGATAGCATCCGAGCCCCTCGACCACCAAGTTAAAGTTGCCAAGAATGAACTACACACACCTCACCCAAGACGAACGGTATCAGATTGCGATC
>CAMDDY010000485.1 GCA_945893125.1 Bordetella parapertussis | reverse complement strand
AACCCATCACAACCCAAGCATCCCATGTGTTTGTGATGGGTTACGGCCATTGGCCAGTACCCATCCTACAGGAGCAGCGCAAAAAGTAACGCCACGCGCACTCAGTTGATGGTGATTTTGGTGTCCTTCACGATCTTCTGATACTTGGTGATTTCCGCGCGTATGAGTTCGGCGAACTGGGCCGCCGTGCTGCCGACGGGCTCGGCGCCCAAATCCGCCATCCGCGCCCTGATGTCCGGCAGCTTGAGCAAATCGACCAGATCGGCATTCAACCTGGCAGTGATTTCAGCGGGGGTGCCGGCGGGCGCCACCACGCCGTACCACTGACTGACATCAAAGCCCGCAAGCCCGGATTCAGCCAACGTCGCCACATCCGGCAGGGTTGGCGAGCGCTTGGCGGTGGTCACCGCGAGTAAACGCACCTTGCCCGATTTTATGTGCGGCGCCACCACCACCGGCAGCGCAACGAATCCGCTATGCACATGCCCGCCCATGAGATCGATCAGTTGCGGGCCGCCGCCTTTGTAGGGAACATGGGTGATGTTGATCCCCGCCGCGAGCTTCATCCATTCGCCCGCGATGTGGTGCGGACTGCCCGCACCCACCGTCGCGTAGGCCAGCGCACCCGGCTGCTGCTTCGCCAACGCAATGAAATCCTTCGCGTTGCGCGCCGGCAGCGATGGATGCACCGTCAGCACCAGCGATGACACCGCGAGCTGCGTGACCGGCGCCAAATCGCGCACCGGATTGTACGCCATCTTGGGATACAAGGTAGCGTTCAGCGCGCATTCGGGCGACGCGCACAACAGTATGGTGTAACCATCCGGCGCACTTTTCGCAACCACGTCCGCGCCTATCATGCCGCTCGCACCGCCGCGATTGTCGATCACCACACTTTGCCCCCATTTTTCAGAGAGCTTCTGCGCAATGGGCCGACCCAGCAGATCGTTGCCGCCGCCCGGCGGATAAGGCACCACGATGCGCACCGACTTTGAGGGGTAGGCGCCTGTGGCAACCGTTTGCGCGTACGCATTGACCGCAAGTGCCATGCCGAGCAGCGGCGGTGTTTCCTGTGTATGCAATATTCATGATTTCCCTTGGTCAAGGTAACTTGCTATCGTCAGATCATTACACCTATTGCGAACTATCCGTTTTTATTCGCCGCGAATCCCGTTGTCCTGTATCACCTTGCCCCACTTGGCCAGATCGGATTTGATCAACGCCTGAAATTCCTCCGCACTGTTGGCGCCCGCATCGGCGCCCTGCGCGGCGAGTTGTTTCACGGCTTCCGGCGTGCCTAAAAACTTCACGATTTCGGTGTTCAGCCGCGCGATGATGGCAGCGGGCGTGCCCGCCGGCGCGAGCACACCGAACCACGGATTCATTTCAAAACCCGCCAGCCCCGATTCGGCGACGGTGGGCACGGCCAGCAACATGCCCGAACGTTGCAGGCTGCTGACACCGAGCGCGCGGATTTTTCCGGCTTCGATGTGCGGCAGCAGCGGCGACACCGGCAAAAACGCAACTGGCACCTGGCCCGCCACCAAATCCACCGCAGCAGGCGCGCTGCCTTTGTACGGGATATGCACCATGTTGAGTTTGGCCAACGACACAAACAGCGCGGCAGCCAGATGCGGCGTGCTGCCGACGCCGCTGGTGGCGTAATCGAGCGTGCCGGGACGCGCGCGTGCCAGCGCGACCAGCTCCTTGACCGTTTTCACCGGCAGCGAAGGATGCACCACGATCACATTCGGCACGCGCGCCGTCACCGTGATCGGCGCAAAATCGCGCAGCGCGTCATAGGGAATTTTGCCGAGAAACGGCGCGAGTGTGAGTGTGCCCATGCCGCCATGCACCAGCGTGTAACCGTCGGCGGGCGACCTCGCGACGATTTCAGTGCCGATGTTGCCGCCGCGCCCCGAGCGGTTGTCAACAATCCACTGCGCCCCCAGCGTCTGCGTCATGCGCTGTGCGACGATGCGCGCGATTAAATCATTGGGCCCGCCCGGCGGATAGGGTGCCACGAGGCGCACGGTTTTTACGGGATAGACCTGCGCGTATGCGACGCCGCCGGTGAGCGCCGTGCAGATAATCCACGCGCGTCCCGCCAGCACGCAACATCGGGCAAGGTCACCCCAGCGCATGCACCCAATCCCAGCGCTTGCCCGCGCGCTCGACGATCTGCGCCACATCTTCGGCCAGCAAGTATCGTCCGGCCACCAATTGTTGTGCGCTGTCGCGCACCGCATCCAGATACGCCGCGCGCGATGCGTAACGCTCGGCGATCGACAACCGCAGGTCGCCGCGCTGCTCGCGCTCGGCACGGGTGCGGGCAAACGGCAGCGTCGAACCCATCATCTGCATCAAGTCACCCGCCGCGCCCTGATCGGGGTGGCGCGGGTTCCAGCCGGTGACGGTTGCCAAGGGCGTTGCGACATCCGGCAAACGAATGCCCGCGGTTTCGTTGCCGTCGGCATCCACCGCAGACACATACACTTTAAATTTCTCGCCCACTGTCGGCGGCACGGCGGCGATTCCGCGTTCGATGTCAGGGCCGAAGTCGAGCGCGGCGGGCCGCACAATGCGTTCGGGCACGCTCACGCCGGGCAGTGTTTTGAAAAATGCAATGACGGATTCCCCCTCTACCGCCGTGCGATCCGCCAAGCGCGGGAACCGGCTCGCCGGCGGCGCTATGCCTTTACTCACCCACTGATCGAGATTCACAAGTGCTGCGCGCAACAGCGGCGCGTAATCGGTGATGTTAAACACATGCGCGCCGCGCCCGGCGGTGTTCGGGTCGGCGGGCGGCGGCGGAATCGCGCCGGGCGTGTGCTGCGTGCCGGCGAACAAATACGTGCGTACGAAATCCGCCGGCTCGGCGTCGCGCGTACCCGTGGCGTCGGTATGGATCAATGACGCATCGCCGCGCCAGTATTCGGCGGAGGTGTTGGTGGCGAAAATCTTTGGCGTCTTGCCACGCGCAATCTGTTTCGCAAACAATTCCTCATCACGAAACGGCGGCAGGCTACCCACGGTATCCTGCGAGTTAAGCGACGGCTGCCCAAAACGCAGATTAAATTCACCGCGCCGTCCGCCCGCCACATGCGGCAGCACCGCGTCGAATACCATGCGACCTTGCTCGTCTTCGTCCAACCCCAGGTGCAGCATCTGCCGCAGAAAGCGCCCGCTCTGCGACACGCCAAACAAATACGCACGCTCGATAGCGTCCGCGCACGGATTGCCACTCGCGGCGGTACCCCAGCGCAAGAATGTCGCCGTGTCGCGCACCGCCAGAAAACTCAAGCCACCGAGCAAGGGATCGACCGAGCGAAACAACACATCGTAAATCGCGCCGGGCTTGAAGCCGCCGTTTACCGCGACGTGGCCCGCATCGGTAAACCGCCATGCGTTGCGCGGCAACTTTACCGCCGGCGCACCACCATGCTCGCGCACGGTGATCGACGCATCGGCATCGTTCATATCCGAGGTAACCAGCGGAATGTGCGCGCGATCCGCCAAGGGCAGCACCTCCGCCGCGAGATTCGGTCGTAACCGGCAACGCACCCAGCCGGTGACGCCCCTTTCGTTCGGCACGCGCGGCACATCCAGCGCCATCAATCCGCTCACGTTCCCCACTTCGCGCGGCACATCGATCTGCCAGCCCACCCACCCCACGCTGTAACCCTCGCGCATCAGAAAACCATTGCCGAAATCTTCCGGCGTACTCGGATCGGGCACGCGCGGCGTGCTGTTGAACATGCCCAGCGCGACCTTGCGCCCGCGGTTAGCCACATCCATCAGCAGGCGCCCGTTGCCTTTTTTCATGTCCACGGGTTTTAACACATAAAAGTCGCCGGAAAATTCCACCAGTCCCTGCGCATTGCGCGGCGCGAGATCAATGTCGGTGATGCATTGGTGCAACGGGTGTTTCGGGTCAACCGCAAAACGGATTACGCCGGCGATTTTTTCGTACGCGCCGGTGGCGCCGAAGGCGTGGCCGTTAAGCACGGTGGCGCGGGATTGAATGTCGAGCTGGGTGGGCATGTGAGTGTTTCCTGTGGATGAACGCGAATTGTAATCCGTTGCGCGTCGGGTTTCGGCATAATGCGTGTGGCGGCGAACTGGTAGAGGA
>CAMDDY010000484.1 GCA_945893125.1 Bordetella parapertussis | reverse complement strand
TTGCCTGCATAACGGTTGATGTCGAACGGCGTGACCGCCGTCGCGCCCTCGGGCAATGCGGTTGAACAGGCGTTCAGGCCCAGTAACGATGCCAGTAGTAACGTTAGCAATCCAATGGAAGTCCGTGCAGTGTGCATACGATGTGTCATGTCTGGATACCTTTATAGAAAGGCCATGAGGCATGAGGTGCCGCGATCAGGCCTTCTTCGCCCACACCACGCACCAACCCTTGCCGTTTACCAACTTGCCGCCAACGGCGGCGCAGGCACCCCAGGGATCGGCAGCCTTTCCTTGATAGAGTTGACAGTTGGCGCAATTGCGACCGGCGACGTAAGCCGTGAATTTCTTTGCATCGACTTTGCTGGCGTCGTGCTTGTAGCCCAATGAGACTGCCAGTGAATCGGATTCTTCAAGACGGGCGGGCTGGGCGGATGCCGTGCGATTCAGGGCCAACGCAAGCGTGGCTGCAGGGATTGCACAAATAATGTGGCGGCGTGTGGTCATTTTGCTCTCTCTTACAGGTTGTGGGGCATACAAGGTTGTGGAACATACAAGGGTTGACGATTAGCGATTAAATTTATCCGGTGAAGGGTCGCTTGCAGCAGCAGGCGCGCGCCAATAACGCCGCAGACGCAGGAAGCCGTCGTACAACTTGTCGAGTGCCAGCAGGGTCGGGCGGTTGGCGCAGAGCCGCGCAAGCCAGACGAATGCAGGCAGATGCTTCCAGATTTCGACGAATGCCGCAGCGCCTGACACCAGCGTTCCATTGCTGCGCCGAACATGCAGGCGGCGCATCGCCGATGCCCGATCCAGATCGGCGCTGAGCGCCGCTGCGTCGCAGCGCGATGCATCCACCCAGTCGATGCCTTCGCCGCCGCGCAGTCGGCGGTAGGCAGAAATTTCGCGGCTGCAAACGGGGCACATGCCATCGAAGTAAACCGTGCAGGCCGCCAGGGGCTTTAGCGGCGCTGTGCTCAAGGGCTGATGCTCGCGGTTCAACATGGCAACCTTAATTTGTACGGTATTTTAATTAAGAAATGATCATGATTTGCCTTACATCTGAACCGCTATGTACTAAAAAGTTGCCGGGTCATTATCGGGTCAAGAGGATTTATTCTAGAGTGAGGCGTTAGCTGCCGCGGCTCACCACGGAAGCGGTGGCGATCAGCTCATCGAGCAGCGCCATCGAGGCGCTTCCGGAACACGTAAAGGGATTCAGCGCGGCTTTTTCGGAATACTTGAGCAGCAGCGAAGGATTGATCTTGGCGATATTCACCTGTCCCATGGTCCAGCCGCCGAAGCGCCGCTCGGCGATTTCGTCATAGGTGAGTATCCGCACGTCACGATGGCGATCGTCGCGAACTATTTTGTTGTAAGTGTCGCAGACCTGATCGCGGCCGCCTTCGAGCACCTGGATGAACAGGTCGTCGTTGAAGCAAAGTATGCCGGTGATACCGAGCGGAGGATTATTCGCGCGAGACTGTTCCAGGATGGAATCCAGAACCATGGTGGACAGCGGTGTCGCCGGGCGGCTGGCGTAGAGTAGGCGGACAAGCATGGGAGCCTCAGTTTTTGAGATTGATGAGCGACAGGAATTCACGGCGCAGCGCGGGATTGATCAGGAACGAACCGCGCATCACGCTGTTGACCATCTTGGTTTCAGTGTCCTTGACGCCGCGCCAGTGCATGCAAAAGTGATCGGCTTCCATCACCACCGCCAGCCCGTCGGGACTGACCTTGTTCATCAGCAATTCCGCCATCTGCGTGATGGCTTCTTCCTGAATCTGCGGCCGGCTCATGATCCAGGTGGCGAGCCGCGAATACTTCGACAATCCAATCAAATTCGAATGTTCATTGGGCATCAGACCAATCCACAGCCGTCCCATGATCGGGCAGAAATGATGGCTGCAAGCGCTGCGCACCGTGATCGGCCCCACAATCATCAACTCATTGAGGCGCTCCGCGTTGGGGAATTCGGTCACCGGCGGCACCGCCTCATAGCGTCCGCGAAATACCTCGGTCAGATACATCTTGGCGACGCGGCGGGCGGTGCCCTGAGTGTTGTGATCGCTGACGGTGTCGATCACTAAACTTTCCAGAACACCCTGCATCTTGCCGGCCACTTCTTCGAGCAGCGCCTCCATTTCGCCGGGGGCGATATACGCGGCGATGTTGTCGTTGGCATGATAGCGCTGCTTGGCGCGCTGAATGCGGGCGCGTACTCTCTGTGAGACCGGCAGGGAGAGATCGTCAGACGGGGGGCTTGAAAGGTCGTTCATAATCTTCCATTAGTGGTCGGACTGACCGTGATATAACGCTTTGTGCCCTGGAGAAATATTGTAAGTATTTGATTTTATTAATTAATTATAACAAGCTCTGCGCAAGCGATGGTGAGACTGCCGGTTCAAGTTTTGGCTGCTGGTAGTGACAGGCCTTCCGCTTCGGCAACGCATACCAAAGCGGTTTCCAACAACGCGCGCGCACTGCCCGCAACCTCGCTCAGGTAGTGATGCAACTCGGCATCGGCCGGGCTGCGGCTTTCGCATTCGGCGCTGTAAGTCTCAAAATTGCCCAGCCGCATCAATAGATCGGCGAGATGATGCGGACACTCGCAATGCAGCGCCACGGATGCCATGGTGATTTCGACCAGCGACTTGTTGTCAAATCGTCGCGGCGCGACAGTCCCAATTTGCGCCCTGACGGCGGCAGGCGGAAGCCCAAGCAACGCTGCCAACTGATCGAGATCGAGAGGCGAACGCATCAGGCGGTAGCCCAATCCACTGAGTTCCTGCTCTACTTGCTTGGGGCCGAAGCCGTATACCACGGCAATCCGCTGCGCCCCCAGTTGCTGGGCCAATGCACGAATCGCCTTTGGTGTTTCGCGTTGCAGTGTCGGCAACTCGATGAGCAGGGCGTCGGCCTTCACCTTCTGCAGCGCCTTCTGAGCAATCGCCGCATCCGGGCTTGACGCCACCACCTGCAGCGCGGGCAGCCGATACCGCTCCAATTGCAAGCTGATCGCTTCTCCGACAACGGCGACACGTAGCGGCGCGCCCATTGCACCTTTTGCGCTGAAGCCGGCAGCGCGCGGCATGGCGGCTATGGCCTCTTGCAGCATCAACTGCAACGCTTCCAAATCGAGCGCCGCAATGGAGCCAATGGCGTATCCCGAGCCGACTAATTTTTTGATGACGGTCAGGCGGGTGACTTCAGCGGGCGAATACAGGCGCTGCCCCTTCGCGCTTTGACTCGGCCCGACGATGTGGTAACGCCGCTCCCAGACGCGCAGCGTCTCCACCGGAATGCCGGTGAGCTTGGCCACTGCGCCACTGCGGTATGACGGTCGTTCCGCTACAAGCGGTTGATTTGATGCCATAAAAACGCCTCGGCGAACTGTAATTGACCCTATATTATCAGGATTTCTTTCGCCAGTATAGAAAATATAAGGCGATTTATACAAAATACCAGTTCATTTACAAAATATAGTGGTATTATATCGGTTCATTACAGCAATGTAATGGATACAAAAGCGGTTCAAAACTGTGGCGTGATGGGTTTTTGGTTCTACGTTTCGACCTTTCTCGCTGCGCCAGTTCACTTCACACCCTAAAGGAAATCTTATGAAAAAAATGATCTCAGCACTGTTTGTTTCTTTAACCATGGCGTCTGCCGCGAATGCAGCAGATATCGTCGACACCGCAGTGGCAGCCGGCAATTTCAACACGCTCGCCACCGCGCTAAAAGCCGCCGGCCTCGTCGAAACACTCAAAGGCAAAGGCCCGTTCACGGTTTTCGCGCCGACCGATGCAGCGTTCGCGAAAATCCCGCCGGAGCAACTGCAGGCCTTGCTAAAGGACAAAGCCAAGCTGACGGCGGTGCTTACCTACCACGTCGTGCCGGGAAAAGTGATGTCCAAAGACGTTAAGGCCGGCCAGGTGAAGACGGTGCAAGGCTCTTCGCTCACCGTAGCCACCATGGGCGGCGTCACGGTGGATAACGCCAAGGTTTCTGCCGTCGATATCGTTGCCGACAATGGCGTGATTCATGTCGCGAGTTCAAATTCGAAGTGCAACTCTGATTAATAGGTTGGGTGGGCGAGGTGCGATAGCATCCGAGCCCCTCGACCACCAAGTTAAAGTTG
>CAMDDY010000483.1 GCA_945893125.1 Bordetella parapertussis | reverse complement strand
ATCACCAAAAAAGACATCTCTGCCGCCATGCACTACCTCAACCATCGCCCCAGAAAATGCCTCGGCTTCAAAACACCCCACGAAGTCTTCTGGAAGAAGCTACACTCGCATCATAACGCGGTTGCACTTCAGACTTGAATCCGCCTCTTGAATAAAGATACTTCGAATCGGTTTATATACTGGATTCCGGCCCGCGCCGGAGTGACGGGTTGGGTTGTGAAACATAGTCGTTCTGCCGCAGCTTTTTTTGAATGACCTATAAAATACAGCACGACATCAGTGTGCCATACTTGCCGCAAAACTTTTCGTAAATATCCCGCGCCACGGAGCCTTGCATGAGTACCCCGCAACCGAATGTAAACGCGTCCATTTTCGTCTACGCCAGTGTCGGAAAAACCCTCACGCATTACGATTTGAGTCCCGAAACGGCGTCGCTGTCGCGGCGTGATTCCCTGGTGTTGCCGCACAAGGTGCAGTATGCGTGGCCACATCCCACGGCACCGTTACTGTATGTCGCGTGCAGTAACGGATCGCCCGAGTCCGGCGGCGATGCGCACTGCGTGGTGACGCTGCGGCGCGATGGTGCGTCCGGTGCGTTATCGGTTCACGGTGCGCCGCTGGCGCTGCAATCGCGCCCGGTACATATGACCATCGATATCACGGGCAAGCATGCCCTGATCGCTTACAACCATCCGAGCCATCTGACGGTACACCGTATCGAACAAAATGGCGCCGTGGGCGGCATGGTGCAACAACGCGCGACGCTCGACAGAGGCATCTACGCGCATCAGGTGCGCGTTGCGCTGTCGGACAAAGCAGTGATTCTTGTCACGCGCGGCAATAAGGCGACTGACAACAATCCCGAAGAACCTGGCGCATTGAAAGTGTTTTCCTTCGATAGCGGCAGCGGCCAATTGACGCCGAGTGTTTCCGTCGCGCCCAACGGGGGATTCGGCTTCGGCCCGCGGCATCTTGATTTTCATCCGCGGCAGCCGTGGATTTACGTGTCGCTGGAACTGCAAAACCTGATGCACCTGTACCGCGCGAACCCCGATGGCGCCCAGGTGGAAGCCGAGCCAGCGCACGTGACGGAACTGCTGGCGGATGTGCCGGGCGTTAAACGGCGGCAACGCTGCGGCACGATCCACGTGCATCCGAACGGTCAATATGTTTATGTTGTCAACCGCGCCAGTGGTGTTGAAAAGATGGACGGCAAAGACGTCTACATCGGCGGTGAAAACAATATCGTCGTGTGCAAAATAGATCCGCAAAGCGGCGAGCCGACCGTGATTCAACACGCCGACACGCATGGCGTGGTGGCGCGTACTTTTGCGCTGGACGCGAGCGGCCGGTTTTTGATCGCGGCGAACTCACAGCCGATACTCACGCGTGACGGCGATCAGTTGGTCACCATGCCGGCGAGCCTCGCGGTGTTCCGCGTGGGTGATGACGGTAAATTGAATTACGTGAACAAGCTGGATATGGATACCGGCAACGACGCCCTGTTCTGGATGGGGATGGTGTAGGCACTCTAAACCAAGGAGAAGCGTAATGGCACAAGCAGTTTTGAAACCCATACGGCGCGTGGTCACGGGCGTTGACGCGCAGGGTAAATCCAAAGTGGCGTGGGATGGCCCGGCGCCGGACATGAATCCGAATCCGATACCCGGCAGCGGCTGGATTGATTTCTGGGTGTGGAATGAAAGCCCCGCGCCGCTATCGGGGAGCAACGATGATGGCGGCTTGCCGTACGATTTTCCAGGCCCGCCGATGGGCGGACAATGGCGCGTGGTGCAGGGCGTGGGTAAGCCCGCCGATTACGATGCCAAAAAAGACCCGCACATCGTCGCGCCGCATGCGCCGGTGGAACACGAGCTCACGCGGCGCTGGGATCGCGGCGGCCACAACTATTACTCCGGCGGCATGCACAAAACAGAAACGGTGGATTACGCGATCATGCTTGATGGCGCGCGCACGCTGGTGCTCGACGATGGCGAAGTGGAGTGGCAGCCCGGTGATGTGGTGATTGATGTCGGCGCATGGCATCAGTGGTCGAGCCGCGTGCCGGAAGGCGGGCGCATTGCGTTCGATATGATCGCGGCGAAGTTTGTCGATGGCCCGGTGGGTTTGGCGCAGGGCAACGATAAGATACTGCGCGATGTGCCTAAACTGCCGCCGGGTGTGCGGCCCGCGCGGCGCATTGTATGCATGGATCGCGCGCCGAACAAATCCTCGCTCATCAGCGACGGCCCGTCGCCGGATGTGCATATCGATCCGGCGCGCCCCGGCTATGCCTCGCAGCGGATGTGGGTTACCGACGGCACGCCGGCGAAAATTGTTTTGGAGACGCTGCATCTGCCGCGCAGCATCGAGCCACCGCGCGGCGGATCGGTGCTGAACGTGGTGACGTTTCCGCCCGATGCGGCGTGGAAAGGCAAAGTCAGCGAAGCCGATGTCAAAGCGTTTTTTAAAGCCATGGGTTCGCCGAACGCATCGACCTATGCACCCGATGCGCCGCACCCGTACATGCAAAAAACGCAGACGCTCGAATTCGGCATCGTCACCGAAGGTGAAATCGTGCTGGTGCTCGACACGCAGGAAGTCATCTTGAAGACCGGCGACTTTATCGTGCAGCGCGGCACCAATCATGCGTGGAGCAATCGCACCGGCAAGCCGGCGACCGTGGTCATTGCCACGCATGACGGAAAATATTAGGCGGCGCGGCTTACATTAACCCCTGCGGGAGGGCACAGTGAAAATAACCAAGCTTGAAACCTTTGTCGTCGATGGCGGCTGGCGCGCGTGGACGTATGTCAAAGTCGAAACCGACGCAGGCATCACCGGCTGGGGCGAGTGCTCCGACTACCGGGTGACCAACGCGGTGGAAGGCATGGTGCGCGATCTCACGCCGCTGCTCATCGGCAAAGACCCGTGCGCGTATGAAATGCGTTTTATCGACATGATGCGCATCACGCGCTCCAGTCCCGGCGGCGTGACCGCGCGCGCGATCGCCGGCATCGAATGCGCGCTGGTGGATATCGCGGCGCGAGCGCGCAATATTTCCGTGGTTGAACTGCTGGGCGGGCCAACGCGCGACAAGGTGCGGCTCTACTGGTCGCACTGCGGCACCACGCGCGTGCGCCATCACGAGATGGTGGGCAAGCCGCCGATCAATAGCTGGGCCGACGTCACTGCGCTAGGTAAAGAGGTGGTTGCGCGCGGCTTTACCGCATTGAAAACCAACATCGTCTTGCCGGGACAAAACGGCACGTGGATGAGCGGTTTCGGTGGATTCGGTGTAGCCATGGGACCGAACGACGAATGGGCGCCGAACGGATTGATCGAGCATACCGTCAAGCATATCGGCACGCTGCGCGATGCGGTGGGGTCGGACTTCGACATCAACCTCGATTTGAACTGGCATTTCAAACCTGAAGCCTGCGCGCGTATCGCCAAGGCGCTGGAGCCATTCAACCTGCACTGGCTGGAGATCGACACGCATGACGCCGACGCGCTGCTGCAAGTGAAGCAATCGACCAGTACGCGCATCTGCACCGGCGAAACGCTGATCCACATGAAAGAATATTTGCCGTTTTTCCAGAAACACGCCGCGGATATGTTCATGATCGACGTGCCGTGGAACGGCATCGCGCAAGGCAAAAAGGTCGGCGATCTGGCGGCAACCTTTGGGCATAACATCGGGCCGCACAATCATTACAGCCACTTATCGACGCACATGAGCGCGGCGTTGTGCGCGACCCTGCACAACGTGCGCATCATGGAAATCGATATCGACGACGTGCCGTGGAAAGATGATCTGGTGACGCACGTGCCGGAAATTGTCGATGGCCACATGATCATCCCCAAACGACCGGGCTGGGGCACGGCGATCAACGAGGAAGTCGCGCGCGCCCATCCGTGGGGCGCGCACCAGGCCGCGCATGCCAAGCAGTTGGCGCAGCCGAAAACTTAAAAGTCTAATCCGGCATAAAGGCCAGTTTTTTATCCCGCGAGTTCAAATTCGAAGTGCAACTCTGATTAATAGGTTGGGTGGGCGAGGTGCGATAGCATCCGAGCCCCTCGACCACCAAGTTAAAGTTGCCAAGAATGAACTACACACACCTCACCCAAGACGAACGGTATCAGATTG
>CAMDDY010000482.1 GCA_945893125.1 Bordetella parapertussis | reverse complement strand
CGAACGCGCGGGGCTGGGTGGCGCGGCGATCTTACCGGCGGTGGTGGCAGGTTACGAAACTGAAATTCGTTTCGGTCGCGCGCTGCATCCGCAGGCGTTTTACAAAGGCTGGTCCACCATCGGCCTGCTCGGCGCCATCGGCCCGGCGGTGACAGCGGCGCATTTGCTCGGCGCGGATGAAACGCGCATGGCGAACACCATCGGCACCGTGATGAGCTTGCTGCCGGCTTCGACCGGGCGCGTGAGTCAAGGCGGCAGCGTGAAATGGCTGGTGGGCGGGCACGCCTGCACCACCGGATTGTTCGCCGCCGACATGGCCGCGCGCGGCGCCGAGGGCAATCCGGACGCCTTGAACATCTGGCTGCCGGTGATCGCCGAGGAAAACCATCCCGAGCGTCTCACCGAAGGCATCGCCGATGACGGCAGCTACACGCAATGGGAACTGTTGAGCGGCGTGGTCACCAAATACTACGGCACCGTGGGCCCGTTTGCCTCGCCGCTGGAAGCGTTGTTTCGTTTGATCGCAGAGCACAACATTCGCGGTGAAGACGTCGACGAAGTACACGTCGATTGCCCGCGCCGCACCGCGATATTCAACAAACCCCATCCCGAATCGGATCACACCGCGCGCGCGAGCCTGCCGTATTGCATCGCGGTGGCGTTGCACACCGGCGACGCCGCGCAATTGCTGGGGCCGGCCTACAAGCCCGAACGCCTGCGCGATCCGGCGGTGTGGGCGCTGGCCGAACGCGTGCGCATTACGCAAAACGACAGCTACGAAGCGCAATATCCCGCGAAGAGTCTCGCGCGCGTGACGGTAAAAATGCGCAACGGCGCAACGCACAGCCTCGAAGTTGATCGCAGCGAAATCAAACGTTATCTCACGCCCTCGGACGCCGATATCGAAGCAAAATTTCGCCTGATCGCCACCCCCGTGCTGGGGAAAAAAAAAACGGACACCGTGGTGTCGCTGGTGTGGCGCATGGAAACGCTGCCGGATTTGGGGGAATTGCTGCGGGCTTTGCAGCCACTTTCTTCGTTGTGACTCAAGTGCCGCAAAGCGTGACCCTGCGCCCGTGCCGTATCACCGTCGCGCAGACAATTGCATAACTGCTTAATTTAAAGAGACTTTTTGTAAGGTTTGCGTGGGCGCGGATTGACAAGTTGGAGCGAAATCCGGACAATCCCGCCCTCTTTGGTGATATAGCTCAGGTGGTTAGAGCGCAGCACTCATAACGCTGAGGTCGGTGGTTCAAATCCACCTATCACCACCATTTTTGCAGGTAGCGTGAAACAAAAAAACCGGCCCGCGCCGGTTTTTTGTTTTCCACGGTTGCGCGAGTCTTCCCCGGTTAAACTCACGCCATGCCGCGACTGTTATACCCATGACTGAAACCTGCGATATCGCCATCATCGGCGCCGGTTTGGTGGGCGCGAGTCTCGCGGCGGCGTTGGCGCCGTCGGGCTTAAGCGTGGCGCTGGTGGAGCCCCATGCACCGGCCGCGCCGGCTGCGCCGGATGACGCCTGGGACAGCCGCATGTACGCGGTCAGTCCGGGGTCGGCGGCGTTTCTCGCGGATGTGGGTGCGTGGGAGGGGGTTGATGCACACCGCACCGAGCGGGTGGAATCCATGCGCATTTTCGGCGATGAGCCTTCGGCGCAGTTGCAATTCAGTGCATATGAGGCCGGATTGCGCGAGCTGGCATTTATTGTGGAAAGCAGGCGCTTGCAATCCGCGCTGTGGCATTATGTTTCACAGGCTCGGCAGGTGCGGATTTTTTGTCCGGCGACATGCGCGGCGCTGTTGCAGCACACGGATCATACCGACGTGGTTCTCGACGGCGGCACGACATTGCGCGCGAAGCTGGTGGTGGGTGCGGACGGCGCGCAATCGTGGGTGCGCGAGCAGGCGGGCATCAAGGTGATCGCGCACGACTATGCGCAAAGTGCCGTGGTGGCGAATTTTGCATGCGTGCTGCCGCATCGGGGTACGGCGTATCAATGGTTCCGGCCCGATGGGGTGCTGGCGTTGCTGCCGTTGCCGGGCAACCGCGTTTCAATGGTGTGGTCCACTTCTGACGCGCAGGCGCAGGAGCTCCTGGCGTTGGGTGCGGCATCGTTGGCGCAGCGCGTGAGCGAGGCGAGTGATGGCGTTGTGGGCGCGCTTGACGTTATCACCCCGGCTGCTGCATTTCCGTTGCGCCTGCAGCGTGTGGAAGCGTTCGTCAAACCGCGCCTTGCGCTGGTAGGAGACGCTGCGCATAATGTCCACCCGCTGGCGGGGCAAGGCGTTAATCTGGGTTTTCGCGATGCGCGTGAACTGGCGGCGGTGTTGTGTGATCGCGGTGCGCAGCATGATTGCGGCGATTACACCTTGCTTAGACGTTACGAGCGCGCGCGCAAGGAAGATGTGCTGTCGATGCAGCTTGCGACCGATGGTTTGCAGAAACTATTTGCCTCGCGGGCGGTCTGGCTGTCACGGGCGCGCAATTTGGGCATGCGAGCGGTGGAAAGCCAGCCGTTTATCAAGAACTTGCTGGTAAAACACGCGGCGGCCTGAGCGTGGCTGAAATATTTAACAAGGGTAGGCATATGCTGAAAAGAATGGTTGTTCTGCTGTTGGCGGCCTGGGTGACATTGGCACTGGGGTCGTTGGGCGCGCGCGCGCAAGACGCGGATGAAGTCAAACTGCGGCAGGCGCTGCACGTTAAATTTCCGAAGGTGGTGGTGGAATCCATCACCAAGACGCCGTTTGGCGGATTGTATGAAGTGGTGCTCGGCGGCGAGATCATCTATATGGATGGCAAGGCCGAGTACCTGATGGGCGGCACGCTCTACGATCTGCGCAATATGCCCATGCGCAATATCACGCAGGAAACCTCTCAACGCCTTGCCTCCAAGGCGCTGACGTCCTCGCACGATTCGGCGATCAAGATGGTGCGCGGCAATGGCAGGCGCGTGATTTACACCTTTGAAGATCCCAACTGCGGTTATTGCCGCGAACTCTACAAGGAGTTTGCCAAGATGAACGACATCACCGTCTATACGTTTCTGTTGCCGATACTGTCGCCGGATTCGACGGAGAAATCGCGCGCGGTGTGGTGCTCGAAAGACCGCGCCAAGGCGTGGGATCAACTGATGACCAAAACCGCGCTCACCGAGCAGCCCAAGCCCTGCGATGCGCCGCTGGAGAAAAACGCGCAGTTGGCGCAGCGTTTTAACATTCGCGGCACGCCGGCGATTTTTCTCGCCAGCGGCCAGCAGCTCGGCGGCTACGTGCCTGCTGCGCAGATGGAACAGGCGCTCGCCAAGAAGTAGGCGCTGGTGCCTATGCCGGCTATCGGCCGCGCGCAGCGGCGTCTCGTGATTGCGCTGGGCGTGTCGCTGGCGCTGCACGCGTGGATGATGCAAAGTCACTATGGCAAAGGCGCGGCGGGTGGTGGTAGTAGTGCTATCACCGCGCGGATATTGCCTGTCGCGACAGGGACGGATAGCGTCGCATCCTCGTCCACACCGTTACCTGCACCCATGACCAATAACGTGGCCGTGTCCACCACGGATTCCAACGCGGTAGCGCAGCGCGCAACGCAAGTCAGCCACGTGTCATTGGCAAGTGCTGCGATCGGGACGCCGGCGCCGGCGGTGCTGACGCAGCCCAGTGATCCGAACTACTATGCCGTGGGCGATCTCGATGTGTTTCCCAAGGCGCTGGTGAAGCCGGATTTGAATGCGGCGCTGGCGGCAAACCAGACGCCCGCCGCCGGCAAAGTGCGCGCGACGCTGCTGATCGACGAAGCGGGTGTGGTCAATGCGGTACGCAATGTCGAGGCGCCTGCCAGAGAAATTGAATCCGTCGCGCGCGAACTGTTGTTGCGGACCCGCTTCACGCCGGCGCGCAATAAAGAAGGCCGCATCGTCAAGGCACAGGTGCTGGTGGCGCTGGATTACGATACGCGCGGTGCGGTTGCGCCGCGTTGAAACAGGTTACCGCGGAAATATCGTATCTTATTGTTTTTGAACAATATTTTTTGGTAGAAGCACCCACATGCGCAGCGACTGCTTCATGCGTCCGGCTTCGCGCGCGGCTTCTTCACCGCTGCCCCAGAAAAAATCCGCGCGTACTGCGCCGCGGATCGCACCGCCGGTGTCTTGCG
>CAMDDY010000481.1 GCA_945893125.1 Bordetella parapertussis | reverse complement strand
GGACAGTGGCGCATGGCCACGTCTTTGTACACCTCAACCATCACGCCACCGGTGCCGAACAGCAGCGTGGGGCCGAGCTGTGCGTCGTATGAAACGCCGATGATGACTTCAACGCCGCCGCTGACCATCTCCTGCACCAGCACGCCGTTGATGTGCGCGTTCGGTGCATGCTTTTTCGCGTTCGCGAGTATCGCTGCATGGGCCGCGCGCACCTCATCCGCGTTGCGCACATTCAGGCGCACCACGCCGGCTTCGGTCTTGTGCGGGATGTCCGGGGAATCTCCTTTTAAAACAACAGGATAGCCTATCTTCTCGGCGGCTTTAACCGCACCATCGGCGTCTTTCGCACAGACTTCCATCGACACCGGTACGCCCCATGCCGCGATCAGTTGTTTGCTTTCGGATTCGGACAACGCATTGCGCTTGAGCGCCTGCGCATGCGCGAGTGCTGTGGTTTGCGCGGCGTTCATCGCAGGCGCGGTGGCGAAGCCTTGCATCATGCGCTTGTCGTGCCACGCATGGTAATCGAGCAGATGACGCAGCCCGCGCGCGAGTGAATCCGGGGTGTAAAACAGCGGCACGCCGGCGGCCTTGAGTTTCGTCAGACTCACACTGGTGTCGCGTGTGCCGGTCCACATATAGGCCACATTCTTATCTGTGCGTGCGCGCAGCGCGATGATCTGATCGATCTGCTGTTCTTTGCCCGCGCTGGCGATGGCGAGCGCGCCGACCCCCGGCTCGTTAATCATCGCGTCCATAATCTCCGGGAAAGCATCGCTGTTGGCCTTGCCAGTGACATCGGCGGGGTTGGCGGCCCAGCCAAAGCCTTTGATGACGCCATTGATAACGCCCAGTGCCTTGTCGCTCAGCACGGGCAAATCCAGTCCTTGCTGGCCGCACATATCCGCCGTGAGCGAACAGATGCCGCCGGAGTGCGATACCACCGCGATGCCGGGCTGCTTGGGCTTTTTCGACTGCGCCAACAGTTGCGCGACTTCCAGCAAATCATCGTAGCTCGGCACGCGGATTACGCCGTATTGTTTGCAAATGGCGTCGTAGAGCGCGTCGCTGCCGGTGAGTGCCGCAGTGTGTGAACTGGCGGCGCGTTTGCCTAGATCGGAGCGGCCAATTTTTATCAGGACAATCGGCTTTCCGCGCTCGGCGGCGAGTTTGGCGACTTCGATAAACTTCGCCGCGTCTTTGAAGCCTTCGACAAAACCGGCGATCACGGTGGTGCCGTCGTCGTCGAGCAGGTAGCGCGCGAAATCCGCGAAATCGAGGTCGGCTTCATTGCCGGTGGAAACGACATAGCTCAAGCCCATGCCGGAATCTGCGGCGCGCGCGAGAAACGGCCCGAATAGCGTGGCGCCGCTCTGGCACACCAGCCCAACCGTGCCAATGACGCCAGCCATCTGCCGGCTCGACGACGTGAGCCAGATATCGTCGCGTATATTCGCAAGCCCAAGGCAATTGGGGCCGCTGATGCGCAAGCCCGATTCGCGCGCGTAGGCCGCGACTTCCGCCTGCAAATCCGCGCGGTCAGACAGACCACGTTCCGAAAACCCGGCAGAGATTACAATCGCCGCGCGCGTGCCCTTGGCGTGCGCTTCTTTCAGCGTGGCAAGCACGTGGTTGTACGGCACCACCACGGCGACCACATCCGGCGTTTCCGGCAGTTCGGTAATGTTTTTGTAAGACTTTACACCGAGGATTTCGTCGTACTTCGGGTTGACCGCGTAGACGTTAACGCGGCCTTTCATGCGCAACGCGGCAGCCAGCATGCGTCCGCCGTACTGCTGGCGCGGCGTGGCGCCCACGATGGCGAGCGATTTCGGATTGAGCATCGTGTGTATCGATGCCATCTGGTCTTTGGTCCAGATTGTCATAACGGAATTTCTCTTGAGTGTAGGGGAATGGATAGCAGCGGCATTGCACCGCCGGAGCTCAATGTAACGGTGTGCAAGGGTGCGCGCAAGCCTGTGCGTTCCGCACGGTGGAATGGAGTAGACTTTCGTGAGTAACATTCACTTTACTATTGACGAGGTACTTTATGGAAAAGAAATTCATCAATCCCGAAGGGTTGGTAAAACCCGGCTACTACACCCCGGCCATCAGCGTAAGCGGTGGCAGAACGATCTACATCTCCGGGCAAGTGTCATTGGATGGCGACGGCAAACTCGTCGGTAAAGGCGACTTGCTCGCGCAAACCGAACAGGTCTACAAAAATCTCGCACTCGCGCTGGCGGGTGCGGGCGCGACCTTCGCCGATGTAGTGAAACTCAATGTCTACGTGGTGGGATTTCAGCCCGAGCATCGCGCGTTGCTGCAATCCGTGCGGGAGAAACACGTGTCGAAAGACCATCCGCCCGCGAGCACGCTGGTGGGGGTGCAGGCGTTGGCGACCAGTGCGTTTTTGGTGGAGGTTGAGGCGGTGGCGGTGGTGGGGTAGCGTCAGAACCGTAGGGCGCAATCCGTATTGCGCCGCATGTTGAGTTGATGCACCAACACATCCGGCGCAATGCGCTACGCTTATTGACGCTCTACACAAATACTACGTTACGCTGCCGCAGCCCCCAACACATTCGCGGCATCCACAAACTTCGCCAGCCAGCGTTTGTTGATAATCATGTTTTCCTGCCATACGGCTTCGATGTTGGCGACGGTGGATGTTTTCACCGCCGGTGCGGCGAGCAGGGCGTCGCGCCAGGCTTTCAGGTGCGGGAATTTCTCGATGATCCCCATCGGGCGCAGGTGATCCATGAAGGTGTAGCGTTGCAGAAAAGGCGCGTAGGCCGCATCGACCAGCGACATTTTCGCGCCGTTGAAGTAGGGGCCATCATTGCCGCGCTTGGCGAGCGCATCGTTGAGTTTGCCGAAAACGTCGGCGATCTTGGCTGCCCTTTTGGTGAATTCTTCTTCGGTATCGGAATAGGCCGTGGTGGAAATTGCGCTGGCGAAGGTGGACACGTAATCCGTCCACGCGCGGTTGCGCGCGCGGGTGATCGAGTCTGCCGGATGCAGTTGCGGCGCGACAGTTTCGTCGAGATATTCGGCGATGGCGTTGGATTCAAACAGCGCGTCGTTTTCACCGATGCGCAGCACGGGCACCTTGGCGTGCGGCGAGATTTTCAGGAACCAGTCAGGCCGCTTGTCGCGGTCGATGTAGGTGATGTCGTACTCGATGTTCTTTGCGCGCAGCACGATAGCTGCGCGTTGTACCCACGGGCACGTTTTGAAGCTGCACAGCATTGGTTTGGATGACATGGTTTTTCCTTAAGGATGTGAATTTATCAACAGATTGATATTACTACGACTAATTCGCCGGCATTCCATTACGCAGCAAATCCCGCGCGATAAACCAGCGATGCACTTCGCTGGGGCCTTCATAAATGCGCCACACGCGGCTCGCGCGGCAGATGTATTCGAGCGGCAAGTCCTTGGTCATGCCCATGCCGCCGAAGAGTTGCATGGCGCGATCCGCCACGCGGTAGATCATTTCGCTGCCTTGCAGTTTAACCATCGCCGCGTCGCGCCGCCAGTTGGTTTCGCCGGCGTCGATTTTGCACGCCAGGCGCCACGCGATAAGGCGCACCATTTCCATTTCCTGAAAGCTGTCGGCGATCCACCATTGCACGGCCTGGCGGTCGGCGAGTGGCTTGCCGAAGGTCACGCGCTCATTGGCCTGTGGAATCATCAATTCGAGACAGCGGCGCGCGTAACCCAGCGCGCGGCAGGCGATTTCCAGACGCCGCACGCCCAGGCGATTCTGCATCGGGCCGAAGCCGTTGCCCACCGTGCCCAACACTTGATCGTCGGATAACTCCACGTTGTCGAAAAACACGCCATAGGGCGCATGTTCACCGATGGTGTTCAACACGGTCGGGATCGACACGCCCTTGGTTCCCTGATCGACGAGAAACGCGGTGATGCCGCCGCGCGAGCCTTTGGCCGGATCAGTGACCGCCATCACGATCATGAAGTCAGCGCGGCGCGCGTGGCTAATAAATATTTTCTGACCGTTGATCACCCATTTGCCGTTTTTGTATTCGGCGCGGGTTTTCATGCCCGCCGGGTCCGAACCCGCGCCCGGCTCCGTGATGGCGATGGCGCTTTTTTTGTCGCCATTGGCGTAGGGGATAAAATACTTTTTGATCTGCTCGCCC
>CAMDDY010000480.1 GCA_945893125.1 Bordetella parapertussis | reverse complement strand
TCGCAATCTGATACCGTTCGTCTTGGGTGAGGTGTGTGTAGTTCATTCTTGGCAACTTTAACTTGGTGGTCGAGGGGCTCGGATGCTATCGCACCTCGCCCACCCAACCTATTAATCAGAGTTGCACTTCGAATTTGAACTCGCGGATGAAGGATGAAGGATGAAGGATGAAAACAATCCACTGCATACTGCGGTCAGGTTGTTTTCATCCTTCTGCTTCGCTTCAAGTGTGCCCTTGATCCTTCATCCTTCCGCTTTCAAGTTCAATACCGATTAGCGTGTGCCCGCAATCGTTCTTCCACCAGCGTCCGATACGACGCCAGCCGTGTGGCGGCGATTTTTCCTTCCGCGCCGGCTTGCGTTATCGCGCAGCCTGGCTCCATGCGGTGCGTGCAATCGCGAAAGCGGCATTGACCGAGCCAGGCGCGAAACTCGATAAACGCGTGCGCAATGTCTTCGGCGCTGATGTGATGCAGGCCGAACGATTGCAGGCCTGGTGAATCGATCAAGTGGCTACTGGCGTTGATGTGCAGCAGGCGCGCGCCGGTGGTGGTGTGCTTGCCGGAATCGAGCGCGACGGAAGTTTCCGCCACGCGCATCAGGGCATCGGGCACGAGCTTATTGACCACGGTGGATTTTCCCATGCCGGATTGACCCACCAGCACGCTGGTGTGGCCTTCGAGCAACGCACCCAGCGGCGCGATATCCTGTTTGGCGCAGATGCCTTCGACGCGGTAGCCGAGCGAGCGATACACCGCGAGCGCGTCCCATGCGGCGGCGAATTGCGGCAGATCGTTTTTGTTCAACACGATCAGCGGCGCGATGCCGGCGTGTTCACACGCCGCGAGGCAGCGGTTGATCAGATCATCGTAGAAACTTGGTACCGGCGCGATTACGATCACCACTTGCGTGACATTGGCGGCGATCAGCTTTTGCTTGTAGGCGTCGGAGCGGTAGAGCAGGGTGGTGCGCGGAAGCACGGTCTCGATGACGCCGCTGTTGTCGCCGCTGTGTTGAATATTGACC
Organism: Bordetella parapertussis; assembly: GCA_945893125.1. Classification (GTDB taxonomy): domain Bacteria; phylum Pseudomonadota; class Gammaproteobacteria; order Burkholderiales; family SG8-41; genus UBA5216. The sequence continues at coordinate 3,152 of CAMDDY010000480.1, read as the reverse complement.
CGGTCACCGCAGGCGATGTCGCTGCGCTTGCCGCGCGTCGCGCATTCAATCAACAGGCCGTCGTCCAGCTCGACGCGGTAGCTGCGACCGAAGCTCGCGACAACTTGCCCCGCGAGTTGTCCCGATGGCGATGCTGGTGCGCGCGTTTTATGGTCCGTCACAAATCAAACAACGCATCGAGCTTCGCCGCACAGATAAAATCATTGTCCGACAGACCGTTGATGGCGTGCGTGACGTAGGTGACGCGGCACTGGTTGTAGCCGGCCACGATATCGGGATGATGGTCTTCGCGGTGTGATATCCACGCGGCGGCGTTGACGAACGCCATCGCCTGATAATAATTTTTGAAGGCATACGTTTTGTGAATCACGCCCCCCGCGTGTTCCCATCCTTTAAGTTGCTTTAACAACCTGGCGATTTCATCAGGCGTCAGCGGCGAGACGCCGCCTTCGCACGGTTTGCATTTGCTTTTTGCGAGATCAATGGCTGCCATGGTATTTTAAAAACCGTTTAAAAACAATTACTTAGGTGAGTTTATTTGCAATCGCCCGATGCGCGCCAACGCCGGCGGATGCGAATCATAAAACATCGAATGCAGCGGGTCGGGCGTCAGTGTCGAGGCATTGTCCTTGTAGAGTTTGGTGAGCGCGGAGACGAGGTCCGCGGCCGACGCATGTTGTGAAGCGTAGTGATCGGCTTCGAACTCATGTTTGCGCGAATACATGGCGAGCAGCGGCTGCAACAGAAAAGTGAAATTCGGAATCACCAGGAAAAACAGAATCAGCGCCATGGCCGTGGAAGGTGTGGCGACATTAAGGCCCGCATAGAACCATGCCTCATCCATCACCGCGCCAAGCAGCCAGAGAAACAAGAAACTCGCGGCGAAGGTCCACACAATGCGCTTGACCACGTGCTTCAGTTTGAAGTGGCCGAGTTCATGCGCCAGCACGGCTTCGACTTCGGTGGGACTCAGGCGTGCCAGCAGGGTGTCGAAAAACACGATGCGTTTGGATTGTCCGAAGCCGGTAAAGTAGGCGTTGCCGTGGCTGCTGCGTATCGAACCATCCATCACCATCAAGCCCTTGACCTTGAAGCCGCAGCGCGCGAGCAGGCTATCCACGCGCTCTTTGACCGCCGGGTTTTCCATCGGCGTGAATTTGTTGAACAGCGGGGCGATCCATAGCGGATAAATTGCCAGCAGCAGAATATTAAAACCCATCCAGGTGAACCAAGTGTAGAGCCACCAATACTCGCCCATTTGCGCCATCAGCCACAACACGGCGGCGGCCAGCGGCAGGCCGAAGGCCGCGCCGACCAGCAAGCCCTTGAAAAAATCTTTCCAGAACAGCGCCGGTGTCATTTTGTTAAAGCCGAAGCGCGCCTCCACCCGAAACGTGCTGTAAAGGCTGAACGGCAGTTCGGCCAGCGTCATCACCAGCAGGGTCAGAACCAGCAGCGTCAGGCCGCGCGCGATGCCTTCGGGAAATACGGTCGTCGAAGCCTGATGCAGCCATTCCAGCCCGCCGCCAAAGGTGAGGCCCAGCGCGATGGCGACTTCCAGCGCGCCGGAGGCGAGCGCCAGGCGTGTTTTGGCGCAGGTGTAATCGGCGGCCCGCTGGTGGGATTCGAGGTTGATTTGACCGGTGAATTCCGCCGGCACCGCCGCGCGGTGCGCCGCGACATGGCGCACGTGTCGCAGGCCGAGCCAGAGTCGCAGGGCCGCCGCTGACAACAGGGCCGTCAGAAACGCCAATCCAAATGCGTTCATGGATAATCTATGGCAGAATGCCCGTGAGAAAATTTCATTCATCGATTATGGCACAAGACCCTAATAACCTCATCTGGATCGATATTGAGATGAGCGGGCTGGAACCGGAAACCGACAGGATTCTGGAACTCGCCGTGCTCATCACCAATTCGCAACTGGAATTGGTGGCCGAAGGGCCGGTGCTGGTGGTGCATCAGCCGCAGTCCGTGCTGGACGCGATGGACGATTGGAACAAGGCGACGCACGGCAAGAGCGGGTTGATGGATCGCGTCAAAGCTTCGACCGTGTCGGAAGCCGATGCCGAAAGCCGGTTATTGGCGTTTGTTGCGGAGCATGTGCCGAAAAGAATTTCGCCGATTTGCGGCAACTCCGTGCATCAGGATCGGCGCTTCCTCGTCAAGTACATGCCCAAGCTGGAAGAATATTTTCTCTATCGCAATCTGGATGTCAGCACCTTGAAAGAACTGGTGAAACGCTGGAAGCCCGAGCTCCTCGCCGGCCTTACCAAGCACGGCAAACACGAAGCGCTGGCCGACATCCATGAGTCGATTAACGAGCTGCGCTACTACCGCGAGCACGTGCTGAAAATTTGATGGCGGGCCGCGCGCGCCGCACGGGCCGCGCGTGTCATGGCGGCGGCAACACCCATATGATCGCGGTGGGCTGGGTGCTGTTGCTGGGCGTGATGTTGTGGTTTTTTACCGCTTGGGCTGATCGCGAAGCCAATCCCAATCGCAACCTCAAAGCCACTGCGTCAGCGGAGGTCGTGCTCGCGCGCAGCCGCGACGGCCATTACTACGCCGATGGCGAGATCAACGGTCGCCGCGTTAAATTCATGCTTGATACCGGCGCCACCCAGATCGCCTTGCCGCGCGCGCTGTCGAATGAACTGGGGCTGAAGCTGGGCCCGGCGATCACCCTGCAAACCGCCGCGGGTCCAGCGAACGGTTATCCCGTGCGGCTCGCCAGCGTGCGCATGGGCGGCATTGAAATCGCCGATCTGGGCGCGGTGGTGGCCGAGGGCATGAGCAGCGACACCGTGCTGCTGGGGATGAATTTTCTGCGGCGGCTGGAGATGGTGCAGCGCGGCGAGCAGATGACGTTGCGCCCGCTCGGGGCGGGCGGGGGGTAGGGTTATGCGGCGGGGCTGTGGAATGGATCGGGCATGCCGCATCGGAATGGAATGAAAAATTCGTACTTGCAGTGGCAGGAGACGGCCAGTAGCGGAAGTAGCAGATGCCCCCGTATAGCGGAAATTGCTGGAGCCCGCGAATCCCCGCAATAGCCATTTCCGCGTATTATTGCTGAGTTGGGCGTCATGGAGAATTACGATGCGCACCCTACCGCTATTCATCGCTCTGATCCTTGTGCACTGTATGGTTTG
>CAMDDY010000479.1 GCA_945893125.1 Bordetella parapertussis | reverse complement strand
AATCACCAAAAAAGACATCTCTGCCGCCATGCACTACCTCAACCATCGCCCCAGAAAATGCCTCGGCTTCAAAACACCCCACGAAGTCTTCTGGAAGAAGCTACACTCGCATCATAACGCGGTTGCACTTCAGACTTGAATCCGCCAGGCTATATCCGCCGCGTCTTCGGGGATGCGCTGGTGGATCGCCACCTGGCGATGAAGCGTGCCGCCGATCCGGCGATGATATTAAACCGCGACGTGATCTTCTGATGTTTGCCCGTTCCGCCACCCCCGCCGCACGCTCCGAAGACGCAGCAAAAGCCGATTACGCCGCGTGCAGCGGTTGCAGCCTGTGCCTGCTGGCATGCCCTGTGTGGCGCGGCACGCACGATTTGCGCTACACGCCGCACGGGCGCGCGAAGGCATTGCAGCATGGCGTGCCGGTGGCCGATCTCGCACCCTCGATTGAAAGTTGCACCCTGTGCGGATCGTGCGAACCAGCGTGCCCGGAAAACATCGGCTTGGTGGATATGGTGCTGGGACTGCGGCGGCAACTTCCGGCGCTGGCGCCCATACCCGCGCCGGCCACAGGTCTCGCCGCCAGTTACGCGGGGCGCGGTGTGTTGTTGGCCGGGGCCCCTGTTTCGCACCAACGTGCGGCGGAGTTTCTCCGCTGCATACTGGCTACTGACGGCGGCAGCGATATTGCGCTCGCGCTTGAAGCCGGTGCTGACATCCCAGCGGCACGCCTTGAAGCGTTTCTCGCGCCGCTGCGCGCGGCTAAATCCATCATCGCGACGGATGGCCTGCTCGCGCGCGCACTCACCGGCTGGCTGCCGCGGTTGCATGTCACCAGTCTGGGTTTTGCGCTGTCGCAACGCGCGGAGGTACGCGGCAGCCTGCGCGCGGGTGACCTGTACGTGATCGAACCCCGTGCCTTCCACCTCGACCACGCGCGGCGGGTGCAACACTACGACAACCTGCGCCACGACACCGGCTGCGCCATGAATCTGGATCTTCAGCGTTTCGCGATCCCCGCCACCGCGCGCAATCTGCGCCAGCGCCTCGGCCTCGAAGCGCCCGACGACAGCGCGCAGGCGCGCTGGATACTTCTGGGCCGCAAAGTCCAGCGCATTGTGGCTGAAAGTTGGGATGACATCGCGGCATTCCGGCAGGTGTGTGATTTGCCGGTGGTGTACATCGCCGAATTGTTGGAAGATACCGCCATGAAAACAAAGACTCACGCCTGATGCGCACGGTAGACGTCATTATCGTCGGCGCCAGCCTGTCCGCGGCAGCGGCGGCCAAGCGCACGGTGGATGCCGGGCTGGAAACCATAGTCCTCGAACGCAAGGAACTGCCGCGCCACAAAATTTGCAGCGGCATTCTGTCACCGCGCGGCCACCGTTTCCTGCTGGAGAACTTCGGCCCCCTTCCCCGCGAAGCACTGCACGAACCCACGGCGTGCCGCGGCGTGACGTTTCATTTTCCCAGCATGGTATCGCTGTCGATGGATTTTTTCGGCGGCACCACGCCGCATCTGCATCGCAAATACTCAGACCACTGGGCGATTAAGCGCAGCGGCGCGGAAATTCACGATCAGACCTCGTTCGCCGGGCTTGAAGACAAGGGCGACCACGTGCTGGTTCACGCGCGCAAGCATGGCGAGCCGGTCGAATACCGCGCGCGCCAGGTGATCGGCGCGGACGGGCCGAGCTCGCTGGTGACGCGTGCGGTGTATCCGGATTATCCGAAGCAGATTCCGTGGTTCTTTGTCGGACAAAAGTTTCACGACATTATTGAATGCCCGCTGAGCCCGGCGTATTTTCATTTTTGGTTCCACCCCGACCTCGGACACTACACCTGGAGCCACGCGCGCGATGGCCGGCAGATTGTCGGTGTCGGCTTCAAGCGCGGCGATAATTTCGCGAAAAAACACGCCAACGTGGTGAACTACCTTGGCGAAAAACACGGCGTGCGCCTACAGCCGCACACCGACGACGAAGGCTGCGCGGAGAACTTCGGGCCGTCACTGATCAACCGTTACGTGTTCGGCAAGGGCAACGTGCTGATCACCGGGCAGGCGGCGGGTTTTCTCAACATGATCGGCGAAGGCATGAGCTGCGCGCTGCACTCCGGCGCGATTTGCGGCGAGGCCATCGTCGAGGCACGGCTGCGCAATCGCCCGATGCAGGACATGTATCGCCGCATGATCGGCTCGGAAGTGCGCCGCACCTCGGACCAATGGAACCCGCTGAAGATCGCCTTCGACAGGCCGCATGAAGCCGATTTCCCGGCGGCCCTGATGGCGCTCAGTTGGCGCGACCGCGCCAAAGTGCTGCGCGACATGTGGCGCTTTGTCGTGCTCTACAAGGAATTCAAATGGGGCCGCCAGATCGCCCGCGCCGCGCTGCAACGTCCGTTCGTGGGCGGATATCCGATGCAGCGCTGGTTGTAACGCGGGTTGTAATCAGTGCCGTCGCAGGGACGGCACGCCTTAATTCGCGTTGATTTTAATGTTGGCCTGCTTCACCACGCGCGCCCATTTTTCGAGTTCAGCGGCGGCAAAGGTGCTGAATTCCTGCGGCGTGTCGCCCACCGGATCAAGTCCGCTGCCGATCAGCCGCTCGCGCACGTCCGGCTGACGCAGCGCCGTGACGAATTCGCGATTCAGCGTGGTGATAATCGCCGCGGGCGTCTTCGCCGGCGCCATGAAGCCGTACCAGCCCGGCGAATCAAATCCGGGGTAGCCCGACTCGGCGATGGTCGGCAGTTCCGGCGCGGCGGCAGAGCGCTTGATAGTCGATACCGACAGCCCGCGCAGTCTGCCGGATTTGATATGCGGCATCACCGTCGGCGCGATGCTTACCGCCATCTGCACCTGACCGCCGACGGTATCGGTAATCGCCGCAGCCAATGTTTTGTAGCTGACATGCACCACGTTGATGCCTGCGGTCTGCTTAAAAAGCTCCATCGTCAAATGGCTGGCCGCGCCGGGCGTGGAGGCACTGAAATTGATCTGCCCCGGATGCGCCTTGGCGAAACGCACGAACTCCGCCAGCGATTTAGACGGCAACGATGGATGTATGGCAAACACCCACGGCGAGGTAACCGCCAACGTGATGGGCGCGAAATCGCGCGCGGTGTCGTAATTGATCTTGTAGAAATTCGGCGCGATCATCATCGAGGCCACTGCCGTCAGCAGCGTGTAGCCATCGGGCGCGGACTTCGCCACGAACTCGGAACCGATGGTGGTCGCCGCGCCCGTGCGCTCCTCATTGAGGACTTGCTGTCCGAGGCTGGCCGTCAATTTCTGGCCGAGCAGACGCGGCACGATATCCGCGCCGCCGGTGGAAATAATCCGAATTGGCTTGGATGGGTAAGTTTGCGCCGGCACCGTGGCGCTCGCCATTAATATCAGTGTTGCCACGCCTATCGACCATCGCTTGTTCATTGCGGCTCCCTTGATCGCTTTATTATTCCGGTTGTATGCCTGCATCCTTGATGACTTTGGCCCACTTGCGCACTTCGCTGCGTATCAACGCGGCAAAGGCTTCGGGTGATACGCTCGGCGACGGATCCGCGCCGTCATCAGTGAATCTTTTGCGTATCGCGGAATCATTCACGGCGCGCACCACATTCGTATGCAACTGCGTGACGATTGCGCGCGGCGTTCCTGCCGGCGCAAGCACGCCGAACCACGTCACCGCGTCGTAGCCCGGCAGGCCGCTTTCCGCGATGGCAGGGATATCCGGCGCGCCCGGCGAACGTTTGGCGCTGGTCACGCCATAAGCGCGCAGCTTGCCCGCCCGCACCTGCGGCAGTGTCGATAGAATATTCGCGGCTATCAGCGGCACGTGCCCCGCGATGATATCCACCAGCGCCACGCCTGCGCCTTTGTACGGCACATGAATCATTTTGAGTCCCGCCATGCTGACGAAAAATTCCATCATCAGGTGCGGCATGCTGCCCACGCCCGCCGAAGCAAATTGCATCTGGCCGGGGCGCGCTTTGATGTGCGCGATCAATTCCTTCACGTTGGCGGCCGGCACCGACGGGTGCGAGGCCAGCAAATTCGGCACGATCACCGTCATCGCTATCGGCGCAAAATCACGCTCGACGTCGAACGGCACTTTTTTCATCAGCGACGCATTACTGGTGAGCGAGGCCACCGCCGCCGTCAGCGTGTAACCATCGGGCGCGGC
>CAMDDY010000478.1 GCA_945893125.1 Bordetella parapertussis | reverse complement strand
GATTTCCGCAATTGCTTCGGCGACGGTATCCGGCGAGCCGCACAGCATCGAATGCTGCTGCTGATTGCGCGCGGGTGTTGCCGGTTCGTGTTTCAACATCAAGCCTTGCTCGGCGTAAACTTTTTTGCGCATCTGTTCGCGAAATGCCTGCTGTGTTTCCCATGCAGGCATGGCGATGCGTTTTGCTTCGGCGTCGGTTTCGCCGACAAAAATATTGCGCCACACCCAGGTGTTATCCACGTTGCGCGCGACGGTCGCTTCGTCGTAACCGGATTCGCGCATCGTCTTTCGGTATAAATCCATGCGGTGCTGGGTGACTTCGTTCGACTGAATATTCATCAAAAATGGCCGCCCCTCGCGGGCCATGCCGAGCATGGCTTCTTCGCTGGAGCAGGCGCGCACTATTGCCGGGTGCGGTTTGGTGTACGGGCGCGGGCGCAGTTGCGGCAGCTTGATGTTCCAGTATTTGCCTTGGTGTTCGTAATTCTCCGTGGTCCAGGCTTTAATCATGATGTCTTCGGCTTCGATCAGGCGCTCGTAGGCCTCTTTCGGGTCAATGCCGTAGCCTTGATAGTCGTAGACGTTGTAGGCCGTGCCGCGCCCGAGGCCCACGACCAGACGGCCGCGGCTGATGTTATCGATCAACGCCATCTGCTCGGCCATGCGGATCGGATGATGCAGCGACATCTGCGCCACCGCGAAGCCGATGTGGATTTGTTTCGTGCTCGCGGCGAGTGCCGCCGCGAACGTCACCGGGTCAACGTAGGCGCAGATGCCGTCAAAGTGATGCTCGGCGAGCCACAGCATGTCCATGCCGAGTGCGTCGCAGAGTTGTGCTTCGCGCAGGGTTTCTTCGATGACCTGCTGATCCTTGCTCGCGTCCATCGATGCGGGAAACAGAAAATTGCTGAATTTCATGCGCAATCCTTTTTACTTTCTACTCGGCGCGTATGCCGATGTCGCGCGCCACGCGCGTCCATTTTTCAAGTTCTGCGTGCAGCACTTTGGTGAAGTCCTCGCTCGCGAGCGGCCACGGTTCGGCCCCTTCGGCGGAAAGTCGTTGTGCCGACTCGGGCTGATTCAGAATGCCAACGATTTCCGAGTTGAGCCGCTTCAACACCGGCGCGGACAGGCCCGCGGGCGCTGTCACCGCCCACCAGGTAACAGCCTCGAAACCCGGCACGGATTCCGCGATGGGCGGCACGTTGGGCGCCAGCGCCGAGCGCTTGGGCGCGGTGATGCCAAACGCTTTAACCTTGCCCGCGCGTATTTGCGTGAGCGACAGCGGCAGCGTGGCGAACATCAGGTTCACCTCGCCGCCCATCACCGCAAAAAACGCGGGTGCGCCGCCCTTGTGCGGCACGTGCAGCATTTGCGCACGCACGTCCTTGGCGAACATGGCACCTACGTAGTGATTGATACTGCCATTGCCCGCGGATGAATACGACAACGTATCGGGTTTGGATTTGGCAAGCTCAATCAATTCCTTTATGGACTTGGGCGCGAACGACGGATGCGATACCAGCATCAACGGGCCCACGCCGATGGGGCTGATCGCGGTAAACGATTTCACCGGATCGTAAGGCAATTTTTTGAACACCGGCACACTCATGATTTGTGAACTGGTCATGATGAACAGCGTGTAACCATCCGGTGTCGAGCGCGCCGCGATATCGGCGCCGATGGTACCGCTGGCGCCGGGGCGGTTATCGATTACGATTTGCTGCCCCAGCCGCTCGGCGAGCCGGGTGGTGATGAAACGCCCCACCACGTCAACGCTGCTGCCGGGTGGAAAGCCGGAGATGGTGCGGATGGGGCGGGTGGGGTAGGGTAATTGCTGGGCTGCCGACGGCAGCGTCGTTAAGAACAACGAGATCAGCGAGATCATCGCGAGCTGCATGAGGGTTTGCAGTAAGCTACAAACTATGCGGGGCGGGTTTGCAAGCGGAAATTTCCTCTTGATCACAAAAAATCCTTTCGATCACAAAGGACTCATAATACTAGAATATATGTAACTATTTGTTTTTATTATCTATTTTTGTAAGGCCCCAAAAAGCGCGAACCATTGAAATGAACAAGGTGCGTGGGGCTATCGGCGATCCATGCTTCGGTTTCCCACGCGATGGCATCCATATATTTCACGAAAGTCTTGCGATCAGGAAACGCGGATACAAAAACCAACCCGGCCTTCGACTTTGTAAACAAAGTTTTCAATTCTGCATGTCGTTTGGCGTCAACAGGGCCATGCGAGGTTACCGCTTCCGCCAGCACCAACCAGTTGCGCTTGTGGCAGTAGATCGCCACATCGGGCATCTTGCCGTGGTTGTCGATGGTGACGCCGAGTAAGGTCAATCGAGTCTTATCGAAGTAGCCCCATTTGTTGCCGGTATCGCCTGCATAGATAAGCTCCCCGCCTGGAACAAAGCGCGGGCCGAATTCCTCCCGGATCACGCGGATCAAGTTGCTGTGCGGTCCGGGAGAAAGCTTGATCTCTCGTCCATCTGCAATGTTCAACGGCACCATGTTCAGATGGCGGTGCATGGCATAACGGGCAGCCAGTGATTCGCGTTTGCCGGCGTACGCGGTCAGGCGTTTTGGGAAATCGCTACTGCCGAATGCCCTGAGCAACCGCAAGCAACCCGGCTCAATTTGATACACCGCGTTAGGGCTGTTTACCGGGCGCGCCGGAAGGTCCGGGTTATAGAGCGCAATACCACTTTGCACAAACTGATGCATCGTTTGGCGGTGGATGGTTTCGCGGGTGTTCGGCGCATATTTTTTGCCGTAATGCGTACGCGCCCAATCCATGATCGGCGTGATGCCCATCAGCGGATTCCCGGCTTTGTTCCAGGGCTTACCGGGCGTTAAATCCAGAATCGCCAGCAGGCAAAGCGCTGACCGCTCGTTCTGCTGCGCGCGCGGCATGTCCAACTTGGCGAGTACCGAGAGCGCTTCGGCGACGTGCTGTTTTCGATTATTTGACATGCTGACCGCTGATCTTCGCGTCCACCGAAGCCTGGGTTAACACCTTTTGCTTGCGCGCCCACTTACCCAACTGTATCAAATCCGCATGGCACGGATAACGCATCGCCCGGAGATCAGTCGCATTGACCTGCGTGTGTCCGCTAAACGTGCGGAAGTGTTGATCCGCCACTGTCGAGTTAAGAAACAGCGCCAATCCATGCGCCAGATCGGGCGCTATGCCCTGCTTGCGCGAATGAAAAACGTTCAGATGATTTTCAAACCCGTATTGTTTCGCAGGCAGACGTTCTGGATCGACCACAAAAGCCACCAGCAGCCGCTGTTCTTCTTTTGCGGAGAATCGCTTGATAACGGTATAGCACCCACGCGGCATCAGCCATTTGCGTGTGTCGTCATTCAGCTTCAGGGCGTTGGGTTTCTTGTGTTGTTTGGGCCAGACCAATTCGCCGCCCTTGAAGTGGTGCGCGTAGAGCAGTGGAACGCATGGTGGTTGCGGCATGGGCAACCAGTGTTCCTTCAGGCGAAAATCGACCACCGGCCCTGTCGAGACTTCGATACCCAGATCATCGAGCGTTGCGGTAAACAAATTGCCTACATCATTTTCGGGCCCTGTGGGGATGTGGATAAAGCGTTCGGCATCTCCAGGCTTTACAATTTCGGAGAACGGCACAAGACGCGCTTGGTAATCCGCGAAGCTCCCGTCATTGGAGGTGGATACCTGCAAGGCGGCCTGCTTTTCGCCGCGCACCAGATGAATAGTGATGTTCTCCTGCAACACCTCGTCGTCCTTGAAGGCGTGAGTCCTGCTTGCAAAGATGTGCATTTGGCGAATGGCCGCTCGTTCGAGCAAAAATTCGCGGAAAGGCCGGTAATAGGGGCCGTTGCAAAAACTGCGCGGAACAATCGCGACGATTTCGCCGCCGGTTTCCATGAGTGCGATAGTCAGCGCCAGGAACGCAGCGTAAAGATTGACTGTTTCGATATTCGCGGAGCGCAACAACTTGCGGTGCAGCGACCCGGTGCTGATTTTTTTGTAGGGCGGATTGAGAATCGCATGCGTAAATCGTGTCCCGCCCATGGTGGCCGCGAAACTGGCTTCGGCGATGAAATCACGTTCATGAATCTGGCTGCTGCACGGATGTTGCCGGGTTTTTAATTGAGTCTCGACGTCACTCAGGTGGTCGGCAAGGTAGCCCAGCAACAGCGGT
>CAMDDY010000477.1 GCA_945893125.1 Bordetella parapertussis | reverse complement strand
CGACGAAATCTCGATTGGAGATTACGTGCTGTCAGGCGGTGAGTTGGGAGCGATGGTGTTGATGGATAGTGTGATTCGGCAGTTGCCCGGCGTGCTGGGCGATGCGGAGTCGGCGCAGCAGGATTCGTTTGTGAACGGGTTGCTCGATTGCCCGCACTACACGAGGCCTGAGGTGTATGAAGGCATGGCAGTGCCGCCGGTGTTGATGTCGGGCAACCATGCGGACATCAACCGCTGGCGCTTGAAGCAGGCATTGGGCAGAACGCAACAACGCCGGCCGGATTTGCTGGCGGATCGTGTGGCAAATGGGTTGAGCACGGAAGAGCGCAAGCTCCTCGATGAATACATGATTGAAAACTGATTGAATACTTGGTTGAAGCAGCAGTACCAGGATAAGGAGCAGGAAAATGAACTTGATTCAAGAACTCGAAAACGAAGAAATCGCGCGTCTGGGCAAAAATGTTCCGGACTTTTCCGCGGGTGACACCGTGGTGGTGAGCGTGAAAGTGGTCGAAGGCGAGCGCAAGCGCGTGCAAGCCTATGAAGGCGTGGTGATCGCCAGGCGCAATCGCGGCCTGAACTCCAATTTCATCGTGCGCAAGATTTCCTCGGGCGAGGGCGTTGAGCGTACCTTCCAGACCTACTCCCCGCTGATCGCCAGCATCGAGGTCAAGCGCCGCGGTGACGTGGGCCGCTCGAAGCTGTATTACCTGCGTAACCTCACGGGTAAGGCCGCGCGCATCAAGGAAAAACTGGCGGTGCGCGGTAGCGCCGCAGCCGTGCCGGAAATGCTGCCCGAAGCGCCGGCGGAAGCGCCAGCCGAAGCTGCGAAGTAGTAGTAGCCACGGGTGATTTTCACGAAAGGCGGCTTAGGCCGCCTTTTTTTGGATAAAATCCATCTTCCGCAGCATTTCACGATAGTTCAGGAGCGCACATGATTCATTTTCTGGTTCACGATAAAAAAGATTCCGCGGGCGTGGCCGTGGTTGAAGGCATCAAGGCCGGCCAGGAACTCACCGGCTGGCTGATGGAAGACGACTCCACCGTCACTGTGAAAGCCCTTACCGATATTCCCATCGGGCACAAAGTCGCCACCAAGCCGCTGAAGAACGGCGATACCGTGTGGAAATACGGCTTTGACATCGGCAAAGCCGTCGCTGACATCAAGGTCGGCGAACACGTGCATGTGCACAACGTAAAGACGAAGCGCTGGTAGCAGTGACGGGGTTACTCGTTCTGCTTCGCTTCAAGTGTTCCCTTGACTTATTCACGAGGTTCAAAAAATGATTTCCAGCAAAACCACCTTCATGGGTTATCGCCGCGAGAACGGTCGTGTCGGCGTGCGCAACCACGTCATCATCCTGCCGCTCGATGATCTGTCGAACGCCGCCTGCGAAGCTGTCGCGCACAACATCAAGGGCACCACGGTCGTCGGTCATCCGTATGGTCGCCTGCAATTCGGCGCTGATCTTGATTTGCATTTCGCCACGTTGATCGGCGCGGGTTGCAATCCGAACGTCGCCGCCGTAGTGGTGATCGGCATCGAAGAAGCATGGACCAATCGCATTGTTCAGGCCATCGCCAAAACCGGCAAGCCCGTTACCGGCTTCGGCATTGAACTGCATGGCGATCACGACACGATTATGCGCGCCTCCAAAGTGGCGAAAGAATACGTGCAGTGGGCGTCTGAAAAACACCGCGTTGAATGCCCGATCAGCGATTTGTGGGTATCCACCAAGTGCGGCGAATCCGACACCACCTCCGGCTGCGGCGCGAACCCGACCGTGGGCAACGCCTTCGACAAGCTCGATCCGCTGGGCGTTACCATGTGCTTTGGTGAAACCACCGAAATCACCGGCGGCGAACACATCGTCGCGGATCGCTGCGAGACACCCGAAGTGCGCGCGGCCTTCATGAAAATGTTCGACCGTTATCAGGCCGTGATCGAACGCCACAAGACCAGCGACCTGTCCGATTCGCAGCCGACCAAAGGCAACATCGCCGGTGGCTTGACCACCATCGAAGAAAAAGCGCTGGGCAACATTCAGAAAATCGGCCATAAGTGCAAAGTTGTCGGCGTGCTCGACAAAGCCGAGACCCCGACCAAACCCGGCCTGTGGTTTATGGATTCCTCGTCCGCCGCCGCCGAAATGGTGACGCTGTGCGCGGCCTCGGGCTACGTGGTGCATCTGTTCCCCACCGGGCAAGGCAACGTGATCGGCAACCCGATTATTCCGGTGATCAAGCTGTGCGCCAATCCGCGCACCGTGCGCACCATGTCCGAACACGTCGATCACGATTGCTCGGGGCTGTTGCAACGTGAGAAGAACCTCGACCAAACCGGCGACGAGTTGATTGAGGTGATGCTGCGCACCTGCAACGGACGGCTCACCGCCGCCGAGGCGTTGGGACACAATGAGTTTGTGATGACGCGGTTGTACGAAAGCGCGTAGATCAGGAGTCGCCGTGGCTGTGACGCACAACCGCGGTGCCGACATCCTCGCGCGCGCATTGGCCGTAGCCGGTGCGCGACAGTTGTTTTCGCTCTCCGGCAATCAAATCATGCCGCTCTACGACGCGGCGATTGATGCGGGCCTGACCATCACCCACGTGCGCCATGAAGGCGCCGCCGTACACATGGCCGATGCCTGGGGACGGCTCACCGGCGAACCCGGCATTGCCTTGCTCACCGGCGGCCCCGGCCACGCCAATGGGATTGGCGCGCTCTACACGGCGCTCGCATCCGAATCGCCGCTGGTGATGCTCTCGGGCCACGCGCCGCTGAATCAACTGGGGCGCGGCGCGTTTCAGGAAATGGCGCAGGCGGAGTTGGCCGCGCCGGTGGCCAAGGCCTCATTCACGGCACGCAGCGCCGCATCGCTTGGCGACGACATCGCGCGCGCCCTGCGTGTTGCGCGCAGCGGGCGGCCGGGGCCGGTGCATCTGAGTCTGCCGTTTGATGTGCTGGAACATACCGTTACCGATGCCGAAGCCTGCATGCCGAATGCGGATGCATTTCACGCACCGCCGCAAATGCTTGCAGCGCATCAGACGGAAGCCGTGCTCAACGCTATTGCTCAGGCGCACTGTCCGCTGATCATTACCGGGCCGCAACTGGCCAGCGCGCGCGGTCAGGCGCTGCGCGATCAATTGAGCGCAGCCACCGGTGTCGCCGTGGTGTGCATGGAAAGTCCGCGCGGCATCGCTGATCCGTGTCTCGGCGCGTTTGGCGATGTGTTGCCGGAGGCCGACCTGATCGTGCTGATCGGCAAGCAACCCGATTACACCTTGCGTTTCGCACAACCGCCCGCCGTGAGCGCGCAGTGCAAATTTATCGTCATCGATGCCGACATTGCGGTGTTGCGGCAGTCGATGGCAACGCTCAAAGCAGAGTACGCAAGTGGGCGCGTGTTATTGAATTGCGTTGCCGACGCCCCGGCGGCGGTGCAATGCCTTGCCGCAGCCGCGGAAAATGAAAAACCAATAAAAACAAATAGCTACAAATCATCAATGCTGGAGGCTCTCGCCTATCGCCCGGCGGCATGGCGCACACAGGAGGCAACGTCGCACGGCACCGCGCACGCCCTGGAAATCGGTCGCGCGGTACAAAAAATTCTCGACGATGCCGACGACCCCATACTGGTGATCGATGGCGGCGAGTTCGGCCAGTGGGCGCAAGCGTGCATTAGCGCGTCAACGCGCATCATCAATGGCCCGGCGGGTTCGATAGGCAGCGCGATCCCGTTTGCCATGGCCGCGCGCGTGGCGCGCCCGAATGCCACGGTCGTAGCCGTGCTGGGCGACGGCACGTTTGGATTTCACATGGCCGAGTTTGATACGGCGGTGCGCTATCAACTGCCGTTCGTGGCGGTAGTGGGCAATGACTCGTGCTGGAACGCGGAATATCAGATTCAGTTGCGCACCTATGGCAAGGATCGCGCGGTGGGTTGCGAGTTGCTGCCGCAGGCCGCCTACGAAAAAGCGGTGGTGGCGCTCGGCGGCTACGGTGAACGCGTTACCAGCGGCGCCGATGTACCGTGGGCGCTGCAACGCGCGGTGAAATCGAAGTTGCCCGCGTGTGTGAACGTGATGATTGAGCGTATGCCCGCGCCGACGGTGTCGAGGGTGGCGGTGGCTGCGAAGGGTGGCGCGCATTGAAAAACCTCACCGCAAAGGCGCAAAGGCGCAAA
>CAMDDY010000476.1 GCA_945893125.1 Bordetella parapertussis | reverse complement strand
ATGAACATGATGACCTCCTCTGGTCAGCGGTTGTCGCCGTGCGCGATGCGCCACAGCAGGCGCACGGTGAATGCAATCGATTCCCGATAGCCCGGCACTTGAATATATTCGTTCGCCGAGTGCCGGCGGTTGGCGTGCCCCGGCAAACTCGAAATCCACGACATGCCGAGATCGGTGAAGAGTTTTGCCGCGATTGCCAGCGAATCGCGCGGCCAAACTTCCGGGTCGATGCCGCTGTCGGCATAGGTCGCCAGCAGCGCCTTCACCGCCCAGTCTTCCGGCGGTGAGCCGCCGCCCGCGTAGCCTTCGTTTTGCAATTCAATGGTGATTTCCGCAAAGCCGTGTTTGTCGAGATGCCGGCGCATCGATTGCACCATGTGCTCCACCGACATGCCGTCGAGCGGGCGCATGTCCAGCGCCGCCACTGCTTCGTGCGGCACGATCACCTTGTGTCCGCCCTCGGCCACGTAGCCGGATTTCAAGCCCGACACATTGAATTCGCTCTGGAAACAACGCGCGCGCAACGCGGCCTTCACGGTGTCCTGCTTGAAGCGCGTGACGCCCAGATCGGCAAGCGCGCGTTTGGCATCAAAGCGCTGCGCCAGCTTGTCGATCAGCGCTTCGTCCGCCGCCGACGGCGCGGGCCGTCCCTTGTAAAAGCCTTCGATCACCACGTCGTTGTCGTCGGCGGATTTCATGCTCGCCAGCGCCGCCGCGAGACGGTGCGCCGGGTTGGCGATCCAGGTCGAATGCGCGCCATGTATCTCCGCGTTTTGCGCCGCGCCCCACTCGCCGCCCTTGCAACGCAGCTTCAGCGTAACCAGCCCCTTCACGCGCAGGAACACCACCTGCGTGCCATCGGATTTGCGCGTGTACCACGGCCAGTAGCACACGTCCGCGTGCAGTTTCTCGGAATTCTCTTTCACAAAACCCGGCAGGCTGCCGCTGCCGAGTTCGGACGCTTCAAACACCATGATCACATTGCACGGCAGCGGCACCTTCGCCGCGCGATACGCCGCCACCGCGCTCATCATGGTCGCCACCGGCCCCTTGGTGTCTTCCGCGCCGCGCCCGACGATACAATCGCCGAGGTTTTCGAAATCCATGCGCCGCGCCTCGAATGGCGGCACCGACCAGTTGGGTTCGTCCGCCGGCGTGGTGTCGTACATCGAGTGAATCAAAATCGTGCGCGGCGCGCCGACATCAAATCGGCCGTAGACGATGGGAAACTCTTTCGCCGGCACCACATTGCCGACGCCGCCCAGATCGTTGATTTCCTGCGCCAGCATCGCAGCCATGTCGTCGATGCCGCGATTCTCCGCCGACACCGACGGCTGCCGGATATAGCCCTGCAAACGCGTGATATCCGCGTCGAAATCCTGCTCTGCCTGTTTCAGCACACGATCCAGCATGTCCCTCTCCCCGGTTTGGTTTGAATGCGTTTTACGTTATTGCAATATCGACGATCGGCCCATGCTGCTGCGCGCCGTAAACATCGGCATCGCGCG
This sequence comes from Bordetella parapertussis, assembly GCA_945893125.1. Classification (GTDB taxonomy): domain Bacteria; phylum Pseudomonadota; class Gammaproteobacteria; order Burkholderiales; family SG8-41; genus UBA5216. The sequence continues at coordinate 2,690 of CAMDDY010000476.1, read as the reverse complement.
CCGAACCGCTGCCGCGGCTGCCCCAGCGCCGCGGTATTGTGATCTTGATCGCGCGCACGCGGTCAAACGGAATGATATCCACCTGCGACGGCTCCACGCCATAACGCGCGGCCACGTCGCCCGCATTCACCGCGCCGCTCGCCAGCACTTTACGATAATCGCGCTCCTCGGCGAACATGATGTCGATGGTGATCTGAAAAGGCCCCGCGTTCTTGCTGCGGATCACGCTGGCCATGTCTCCGAGTGTTTGCATATCGTTTGGGGAAATAGGAATTTTCAACGCGCGTTGGGCATAGGCCTCAATGTATCCCGCCCCCACCAAGCGGTCAATTTTTCCCTATTCGCAGATGCACCGAGCCGGCGCTTTGCCGGTTTGCACGCACGGTTTGCATTTGCGGGCCGCGGGGGTATGCTCGGTGGGCATCTCAACCCGTGGCGGAGGGCAGTTCATGTATAGCGTATTGAACAGAAATCGCGTCGTTGTTATTGTGGTCACTGCATGGCTCTGGGGTTTCGTTGCGCATGCTCAGGATTACCCCAAGCGCCCGATCCGCTTGATCGTGCCGTTTGCCGCGGGCGGCGGTTCGGATTTCGTGGGCCGCTTGATCGCGCAAAAGTTGACGGAGCAAATGGGGCAGACCGTGGTGGTGGATAACCGCCCCGGGGCGGCATCCTTGCTCGGTACGCAGATCGTGGCGCGCGCCGCGCCTGATGGTTATACGTTAATCCTGGCGGATTCGGGCTTCACCATCAATATCGCGTTTTTCAAAGACCCCAAGTACGACGCGTTGAAGGATTTTGATCCCGTGTCGGTAATCGCCGAGACGCCTTACTTGCTGGTGGCCAATCCCGCGCAGGCATCCTCGGCCAGTCTCAAGGAGTTTATCGCCGCGGCGCGCGCGCAACCTGGCAAGCTCACCATCGGTTCGGCGGGCAGCGGCAGCGGCACGCATATGACCGGCGAGCTGTTCCGTTTGCGCGCGGGCATCAACATGACGCATGTGCCTTACAAGAGCGTGGGCCCGGCGATTTCGGATGTGGTGGCGGGGCAGATATACTCCACCATCGCCACCGCACCGGTGAGCTTGCCGCTGGTGAAGGCGGGACGTCTGAAAATTCTCGGCGCGGCGTCGCCCAAACGCAGCAAACTGCTCCCCGATGTGCCGACACTCGCGGAGTCGGGCGTGAACGATGTCAACGTCAGCAACTGGTACAGCATCATGTCGGTGGGCGGCACGCCCAAGCCGGTGATTCAACGCCTGCATGCGGAGATGACTCGTGCCATTAACGCACCGGAATTTCGCGAGCGCCTATCGCAAAGCGCGCTGGAGCCCGCACCCAATACGCCGGAAGAATTTCGCAAAATGGTGGAAAACGAAATTCAACGCTGGACGCGCGTGATCAAGGATGCGGGGATACGGCAGGAGTGATGTTGTATAACTTATTGTTTTTAAACGTTTTATTATCCGATTTCCTGCGCAATAGCCCCCACGGCCTTGTCGATATCGCCTTCGTTGTTAAAGAAGCTCATGGAAAGGCGTAGCCGGTCATCTTTCACGTTAACGATCACGCCGTGCTTTTCACGCAGCACATCCATCAAGCCGCCTGCTTCGGGCACGACGACGTTGATGATCTGCGCGCGCTCGGCCCATGCGGCGGGTGTCTCGGTACGCAAGCCTTTGCGTTGCATCACATCGAGGCAATGCGTTGTCAAGGCCTGCACGCGTGCTTCAATGTGGGACAAGCCTATGGAACTTAAAAACTTCACGCCCGCGCGCAACACGCGTATGCCTAAAAAGTTGGGATTGCCGCCTTCAAAGCGATGCGCGATGCGCACATAGTCGAACTGGCTGTTGATATGCGCCTTGGCGATGGCTGAGCCGGGTGCGACCGGATCTTTGATAAACGGCGCGCGCAGTTGATCGACCAGTTCCTCGCGGCAATACACGATGCCTGATCCGGTCAACCCCAACAGCCCCTTATGCCCGCCGATGGCCACGATGTCCGCGTTCAGTGATGACAAGGGCGCGGCCAGCAGGCCCGCAGCCTGCACGCCATCCACCACCAGGCGGATATTGCGGCTATGGCATTCCGCGCCGAGCGTGGGGAGGTCTACGCGGTAGCCGTTGCCATACGTGACATAGGCAGTTGAAATCACGCGCGTGCGTGTGTCCACTTGCTCCATAAAGGCTTCGATGGGCAGGCAGCCCGCGCGGTTTTTCGCATAACGGATTTCCACGCCTTTTTGCTGCCAGTGCTTCCACGGCCAGATGTTGGCGACGTGCTCCATGTCGGTAAGCACGATGTTGTCGCCTGAGCGTAAGTCAAAGCCATGTGCGGCGATGGTCAAGCCTTCGGTGGTGTTCTTGGTGAAGGCAATTTCATTGGGCTTGGCGCCCAGCAGCGCCGCCACTTCGGCGCGGCCCAGTGCCACGTTATCCGCCGACCAGGCATCCGCGCCGGCGTTGTTGTAGACATCGTGGAAATAGGATTGCACCGCCTGTTCCTGACAGCGGGGCGGTATGGTCTTGCGCGCGATATCCAGGTAGGTGCATTTTTCGAGCGTGGGGAACTCGCGCCGCAGGGCTGGCCAATCAACGGACTGTGTCATCGGTGACTCCGGGGTTTTGTGTGGACGGCAACATTGTAGCGTGAGCCACGCTGGGGCAAAAAAAGGTATTCTCGCGTGC
>CAMDDY010000475.1 GCA_945893125.1 Bordetella parapertussis | reverse complement strand
CGTTCATCTCTTGCAACAATTCTTCGTGGCCCAGCGGAATTTCGCGTTGCGCATGCGCGCGCCCCGGCCACGGACGCTCCGGTGTGTTGACGCCCCAGACGTGAACTTGTGAATCGGCGATCAGCATTTTTGCTCCTTGTGATTTTTGTGGTGATGATGCAGCTCCACCCTCTCCCCTGCCCCTCTGCTTCGCTACAAGTGTTCCCTTGTCCCTGAGAGCGAGGGGTTCATCGTGAGGCAGCGATTCAATGATGAATGCTCGCTTGCGTCAAGCGTCAGAACATGGGGAATACAAATCACCACACGGCAGCCGCATCGGGTACAGTGCGCGCATGAATGCTTCGGTTGCGCCCCTACCCCTACCCGCCAGGGAAATCTCGCTCGTCTTTCTGGTCGGCGCGCTGCTCACCGGCCACGTCATGGCATCGATGGCGCTGCTGGTGCTGCCCGCGGTGGCGCCGGTGGTCGCGCGTGAGTTCGGCATCGATGCCTCGCTGATCGGTTATTTCATCACGCTGGTGTGCGTGGGCCAGCTGGTGACGCTGACGTGGTTCGGCAACGTCACACGGCGCTTTGGCGCCTGCCGCATCAACCAAACAGGACACGGCTGCGTCGCCGCCGGCATGGCACTGATGATGGCGCCCGCGCCGGTGTTCCTCGCCGCGGGCGCGATTTTCATCGGCTTCGGCTATGGGCTGATCGGTCCGGCGTTTTCGCATTTGCTGATGCGCTTTTCGCCGCCGGAGCGGCGTAATTTTATTTTCTCGTTGCAGCAGACCGGTGTGCCCATCGGCGGCATGGCGGCGGCGCTGATCGCGCCCGCGATTGCGCTTGCCTTCGGCTGGCGATGGGCCATGCTGTTAAGCGTGTTGCTGCTCGCCGGCGTGATGCTGATGATGCAGCGCGGACGCGCGCGCTGGGACGATGACCGCGACCCCGCCGCAAGCGTGCTGTCGACGAAGCCGCTGGCGAACGTGGCCGCAGTCTGGCGTCTCACGCCGCTGCGACGCATCGCGTTGGCCGGCAGCGCGTTTTGCTGGGCGCAGTTTTGCGTCAGCGCCTACGCCGTGGTGGTATGCGTCAAGGTGTTCGAATTAAACCTGCTGGCGGCGGGGGCCATGCTCACCGTGGTGCAGATTTCCAGCGCGCTGGGCCGCGTGTTCGTGGGCTGGTTGTCCGATGCCTTGCGCAACACGGCAATGGTGCTGTCTTGGAACGCCGCGATCATGCTGGTCACGTGCATGGTGTCACTGTGGATCGCGCCGGGCTGGCCGCTGCCGGCGATTTACGCGCTGTTCGCGGTGCTGGGATTTACCACCGGCGCGTGGGCCGGCACGGTGCTGGCGGAAGCCGGACGCCTTGCGCCCGCAGGCACGGCCAGTGGCGTTCTTAGCGGCATGTTCGTGTATCTCAATACCGGCAAGATGATCGGCCCCATTGTGTTTGCCAACACCTATTGGGTGACACAAAGTTATGCATGGGCGTTTGCGTCACTGGCGCTGCCGGCGGTGATTGCGCTGTATTGCCTGACACAAAATAATAACAATAAATAGTTACATTTCCTCCGTCTTTCTGGCGAAAGCCAGAATCCAGGTCGTTTATCACATTGCAGTTGAAGTCAGCGCTGCCGCGCGAGCAACAAACTGGATTCTGGCTTTCGCCAGAATGACGGTGTTGGGGGTTGGTGTGTTTACCGTTTCACTTCCGCCAGCAACTGCTCCCAGTTCTTCGGCAACTTGATTTGCTTGCAGGTCGGAAAGCCCAGCACACCGTTGTGCGCGAACACGTAGATGCTGTTGCGCGCGGGGTCGCCCGTGACGCACGTAAGGAAATCCTCCGGCCGCCATACCATCGGCACCAGGCGATCGGGATCATCCGACTCGTGATACACCTTGGGAATATCGCCCGCGGCCACCGCAGCTTTCAGATCCCACAGGGGCTTTTGCGTCCAATCGCGCTGGATGCGCTCCCACTGGCTCGCGGGCACGCGCGCGTGCTCCCACAAGTGCTGTTGAAAATCGCGCTTGCTCCAGCCCGACGCGGCAATCGCCTCCGCGATCAGCGGCGAGAGCAACAGTTGCGGACGCAGCGTATCGAGGCCCTGCCCGGTGGAGAACATCAATTGCCAGGAGTATTGCCGCACCACGGCATCACAGATATACGGCATCAGCTCCGGTGCCGTGGCGCCCGACACCGACGAGATGTGATTGCCGCCGGTGTGACGCGAGATCATCACGGTGTTGTCACCGGCCTTGAAACCGAAATCCGTGCTCATGGGCTGCCAGCCGATTTTTTTCATCACGTCTTCGTTTTCGGCAACCACCACGCGCCAGGTGTTGCCGAAGGTGGCCTTGTCGTTTTTGTGCGGCAAAAAGCCCGCGACGTTGCGTAAGTAAAGCCGCCAGAAGCGGCCTATCGAGGTGTTGGCGATAAAGCCGTCGCGCATCACGCCCTGCGTGTAATTAAAATCGAGTTGCTTGATGATGTCGCCGTTAAGAATAATCAGCGTCTCGCCACCCGGCGTGTTGCCGCTGTGCTCGACGCCGTAGCCGTGATCGACCATCGCCTCGACCAGCGCCACCAGCACCGGCATGTATTCAGGCCGGCAGCCGGCCATGATGCCGTTGACCGCGATGCTCCAGATTGTCGCGGCGCGGCTGTCGGGCAACATATTGCCAAGCGACTCGTCGGCCTTGCGGTCGGTGAAGCGCAAAAACTGCTCGATCTTCTGCGGCGTCGGCGGCACGATCGGCAAGCCGTCGGATAACTCGTGGCGATAAAAATAATCGTTGATCTCGTCGAAGCTGCCTTCCACCACGATGTCACGCGCGCCCGGCTCGTTGTCCACGGTCGCGCCTTTGGGCGGCTTCAGCAGGTTGTCGATCACATGCTGCAAGGTGACTTCGAGCGTGTTCTTGCGCAGTTGCTCCTTGCTCTGCACGCCGGGGTGGCCCACCACCTTGGCCACCGGCAGATTGGGCATGCCCAAACCTTTAGACGCGGCAACCGCCAGCGTCATGAAACCCTCACCCACCAGCGTAGACGACGGAACACCCGCCGCTTCACCCGATGCACTGGCCCGCAACACGGCGGGCGTGCAACTGCCTCAACACCCCATGCCGGAGATGACGGCATCGACCCCTCTTTCCTTAAACTTTTGCGGCAGCGCCGCCACTATCGCGCGCTCATCGCTGCCATGCGTGTTGCCAAATTCCTTCCAGCTCACAAACTTCGCACCCGGGTAACGCGCCTTGATGCCCTCTTCCAGAAACGAAAACACCTCGTCGCCGCGAAACACCTGATCCCACACCGTGGCAATGGTCTTACCGTCCAACGTATCGAGGCGCTTGGCCAGCGCTTTGACTTTGGTTTGGCGCGGGCTGCGCGGCCACAGGGCTTGATAGAAACCGTCTTTGGCGTCGAACATGATGGTGTGCTCCGAAAAAAATAAGCGTGAAGGATGGCGGCGATTATGCGGCTCGGCGCGCAGAGCGTCCAGACCGCTATTCGACAATTTGACGAGAAAATCCTGTCAGGGTTTAAGCGCAATCACCTTGCCATTTACCTGCACGTAGATGGGTGTACCGTGCTGACGAGCGACAACGCGCGCCCGTTTTGCCGCGCGTTTAAGCGCCCGCCCGGCAGCCTTGGCAAGTTCTGTTTTTGGTTTTAGCGATGACTGTTGCTTCATTGGCTTTGCTCAATCAAAAGAAGTTGCTGACCGGTATTGTCATACACCGCCCACGAATCTGCCAGTGCGCGATAAGTAATCTGGAAATTAGCCCAACCACGCTCGAAGCGCCTTGCAACGTCCGCCGCAGGCACATGATGTCCGCCTTGCCGCACGCGAGCTGCGATGCGCTTTAATGCGAGTTGAACCGATGCCAACTGCAAAAACACAATCTCAACACGATAACCAGCCGCCTTCCATTTGCGTATACGTGACGCATAGGTCAACCCGCTTAAAGTGCTTTCAAAAGCAAAGTCCGCCCTTGCAGCGGCAAGACGATCCAGTTCGCGCAACAACAAACGCCCGCCCGCCAACGCCGCCAATTCCGGTTTAAGCGGTGACAAACCCGCTGCAATCAAATCGGCATTCACGAAATGCACAATCCCGGCCTCGCGCGGTAGAAACTCCCGCGCGAAGGTGGTTTTGCCCGCGCCGTTGGGCCCGGCAATGATGATGCAGCGCGGCGCTACAGATTTT
>CAMDDY010000474.1 GCA_945893125.1 Bordetella parapertussis | reverse complement strand
GTCCATGTTGATGATCATCCTGTGATGATCAACCCAAACGCCAATCCCTCTAAATTAACCCTTCAGGCTCATTCCTCGTTGGAAATACGCCTGCCGCTCAGGCTCATACCACGTTGGACAAGGCTCCAATTTGACATTTATGACGCATATCCTGTACAGTCTTCGGCCTATCGCTCCCATAAACCAAACCATGGTCATTTGCGAGAATTCATGAGAGTCCTTATTGCTTTATCCCTATCCGCCCTGCTGGTTGCGTGCGCATCCACAGGCGCGCCGGAAGGCCCTTCAGCCACTGCTCGCCTGCAATCTAAAAGCGGCAGCAAAGTCACGGGCACGATACAGTTCACGCAGGTAGGTGATCGCGTGCGCATTACCGGCAACATCGCGGGCCACGGCCGCGGCTACAAAGCCATGCATATTCACGACAAAGGAGATTGCTCTTCAGCCGACGGCATGAGCACGGGCGGGCATTTCAATCCCGCGAAAGTCAAACACGGCGCGCCGGGCGCCGGTCATGCGGGTGATTTTGGTAATCTCGTATTTGACGACTACGGTCGTGCGTCCGTGAACATCATGGCAAGCGGCATTGTCGTCAACAGCACCGCGCCCAACGGCATAGTTGGACGTGCCGTCATCATCCATGCCCAGGAAGACGATCTGAAAACCGATCCCACCGGCAATGCCGGCGGACGCGTGGCCTGCGGTGTTATTGAGTAACGCCGCCAATCCGCTAACCGAAAAAACGTGGCCGCACCTACGCGGCGCGCACCGCGTCGAGCAGTTCGCGTACGTTATCGACACGCTCCAGGCCATCGACCAGCGCAATGATGCGATCCACCGCAGCGCTGGAAATCACCCCCGCCGCCGCCGTGCGCAACTTGCCCTGAATCTCGGCGCGGCTTAACGGATCGGCAGCGTCACCCTTGGCCACCAGGCGCCGGTCGGTATGCGTGACGCCCGAAGTGGTTTTAATTTCCACCAGCGCCGCCGTGCCTAATATGCCGGGATCTGCAAAAACCTTCACGCGTTCGCGCGCGAATACGCCGACCGCTTTGTCCTGCACGCGCGCGGGCTCGAACTGATCCAGCCAGCACGCGCGATCATGCAACACCACCGAGGTGATATAGGGCATCGACAACAGCGCCTTGAACTTGTCGTCCCACGCCAGCGTGCCGTGCATGTCGTAAACGCCCTTCGACAACCCGATGCGCACCTCGGCGATATCCGCGGGCTTGAGATCATGCGCTTCGGCCAGCGCCAGCAACGCGGTGATCACCGACTGCACCGAGCTTGCCGCCGGCCACAGCCGCAACGAGATTTGTTCCAGCGCCCATTGCGTGCCCAGATCCGCGGTAACGGTATCCGGTTTGCCGCCATCGGAATAGGCGTTGTAGATACCGCCATCCTTGTGCGTGAGAATTTCCTTCGAAGCGAGAAAGCCCTGCTCCGCCAGCAGGCCCGCCATCAAGCCGGACAGCGCGCCACGGCATTGATGAAACTTGATGGTCGGCGTGCCCCAATGCGCAAACGTACCCGCCGATTGGCTGCCCGCAAGACCAAACGCCATCAACTGCGTATCCGCCTTAAAGCCGCGTAATTTGCCGACAGCGGCAGCGCCGCCGAACGGCCCCACCACCCCCGGCGAGTGCCAGCCGCGCGAGCGAAACGCGGCATAGTGCGTGCCGTTCGCCACGCGCACCGAGGTTTCCAGTCCTGCCGTAACCGCCGTCAACAACGCGCGGCCCGAAGCGCCATCACGCTCGGCAATCGCCAGCGCCGGCGAAATCACCTGCGGCGTGGTGTGATACAGCGTGGGGCGATGTACGTCGCACACCGTCACTGCCGTAATCAGATAGCCGTTCAATAACGTAGCGCCCGCGAGAGATAACTTATCCCCGCCAAAAACACTCGCTTCGTTCGACGCGCCCAGCGCCGCAGCCAAGCCGCGTATCTGTTTCACCTCGTCGCCATGCGTGCCGGCCAGCGCACTGGCGATGGCATCGAGAATAATGTCTTTCACCCGCTCGCGTATCGCGGCGGGAATGTGTTCGTATTGCAGCCCGGCGATGAATGCGGCGAGATCGGCGGTGGGGGTGGTGGACATTTGAGACATGCAGCGTAATTTCCTTTAGTGTAAACAGCATCCCCCGTCGTTCCCGTCCGGCGGGAATGACGGGTGGTAATCTGCGTCAATCTGCGAAATCTGTGGCAAAAACGCTTGTGACCTTAAATCCTCAATCCAATTTAGCGCCAGAATCCTTAACCACCTTCGCCCACTTCACCAATTCGGATTTAATCAAATCCGAAAATTCGGCGGGCGTGGACAACGCGGGTTCCGCGCCTAGCGCTATGAGTTTGTCGCGAATTTCCGGTGTGCGCACGATCTTCGACACGGTGGCGTGAATTTTCTCCAGTACCGGCGCGGGGATTGCCGCCGGGCCCATTAAACCGTTCCAGCCGACGGCGATATAACCGGGCAGCGTTTCGTTGATGGCCGCCACTTCCGGCAGCGCCGGGATGCGCTTGGCGCTGGTGACGGCTATCGCGCGCGCCTGGCCGTTTTTCACCAGCGGCACGCCGGAAGGCGCGGTGGCGAAGGTCAGCGCGACTTCGCCGGAAATCAGCGCGATCATTTGCGGCGGCGCGCCTTTATACGGGACATGCAAAATATTCACCCCGGTCATGGTCTTGAACATCTCCGCGGTGAGATGCGGCTGCGCGCCGCTGCCCGCCGAGCTGTACAGCAGATCACCCGGTCGCTGCTTCGCCAGTGCGATCAGTTCTTTCACGTTTTTCACCGGCACCGATGGATGCGTGAGCAGCACACTGGGCAGGTTCACCAGGTTGGTAATCGCGGTGAAATCCTTCTGCGGATCAAACGCGAGCTTGGCGTAAATCGCCGGGTTGATGGCATGCGTGCCGACGGTGTTGATGTAGAGCGTGTAACCATCCGGCTTGGACTTGGCCACGAAGTCGGAGGCAATATTGCCCGCGGCGCCCGGACGGTTATCGGTAATAACCGGCTGGCCCCATTCTTCGGTGAGCTTTTGCCCGATGGTGCGCGACAAAATGTCCGAGGTGCCGCCCGGCGGAAACGGCACCACGATGCGCATCGCGCGTGACGGAAAAACCTGTGGTGTCTGCGCCTGCGCTGCATTCGCGCACAGTAAAGTCGTTAGCAAACCACCCGCTATTGCGCCCACTTTTGAGCTCACTATCGCACGCGAATTTCTGTTCATGACAATCTCCCTCGGTTGGGAGCAGGCTGCGCCCCGCGCCCGCACCTTGGATGATATTACAGTAGGCGCCGGTGTCGCGGCGGATTCCTTCGCCCGTTCGCCCGTTACAATAAGCCCATGATTCCCTGGCTCGACAACCATGCCCCCTTCCCGCCGCTCACGCGCGCGCTGATTGAGCCCAATGGCCTGCTGGCTGCGGGCGGTGAACTCTCCGCCGAGCGCCTGATCGACGCGTACCGGCACGGTATTTTCCCGTGGTATAGCAACGATCAACCGTTGCTGTGGTGGAGCCCCGATCCGCGCATGGTATTGATTCCCGCTGAACTAAAAGTCTCGCGCTCGCTGGGCAAGCGTTTGCGTAAAGCGGGTAAACATGATTTTGAAGTGCGCATCGACTCGGCATTTGAAACGGTGATGCGCGCCTGCGCCGCACCGCGTGACCCGCACGGCGGAACATGGATCACAGACGAAATGATCGCCGCCTACACCGATTTACACCGCCGCGGCCTCGCGCATAGCGTCGAAACCTGGATCAACGGCGAACTCGCCGGTGGCCTCTACGGCGTGGCGCTCGGGCGCATGTTCTACGGCGAATCGATGTTCATGCGCGTGACCGACGCCTCGAAAATCGCACTGGCGCATCTGGCGCGGCAACTGCATCGCTGGGGATTCGGCTTGATCGATTGCCAGATGCAGACTGCGCATCTGGCGTCACTCGGCGCGCGCGAGATCGCGCGTGACGATTTCGTACGCCGGCTCAAAGTCTTGGTAGACTGTGAGCCGCCGCATCCATGGCAATTCGACGATGACTTGTTTGAATGACTTATTTAACTGAGTTCCCGCTGTCGGTATTGCAGTTTTACTCGACTGCGCCCTACCCGTGCAGTTATCTGCCGGAGCGGCTGGCGCGCTCGCAGGTCGCCACACCCAGCCATTTAATCGATACCGCGGTATACGGCGAGCTGGTGCGCGCGGGGTTTC
>CAMDDY010000473.1 GCA_945893125.1 Bordetella parapertussis | reverse complement strand
GCCCCAGAAAATGCCTCGGCTTCAAAACACCCCACGAAGTCTTCTGGAAGAAGCTACACTCGCATCAGAACGCGGTTGCACTTCAGACTTGAATCCGCCGAATATTACAAAAGAGACGAGGGTAATATGAAACTTCGCTTAGGCTGTATCGTACTACTGGGCTGCTGGTGGGCGGCTTCTGCCGCCGCAGTGGATGGCGTTTCCGTTGAAGGGGGACGCGGCGATGGCGCCACCATGGCTCGAGCCGGCTTGCAGTGGAACTATGACAAACAGTGGCTCAAAGGCGACCGTTGGCATGTGGGCGGATACTGGGATCTGTCGGGGGCACAGTGGCGACGCGAGGCGTTTGCTTTTCAAAACGACAGCCTGACCGAGATCGGACTCACCCCCACGCTTCGCTTTCAGCAAAACGACGGCAAGGGCTTGTATGCGGATGCCGGCATCGGCTTTCATCTGCTGTCAAAGACGGCATTGGGCAGCAAACGCTTTGGCACGTCCTTCCAGTTTGGTAACCACTTTGGTGTTGGCTACCGGTTCGGCGCGAAAAGCGCATTCGATTTGGGCCTGCGCTATCAGCATCTGTCCAATGCCAGCATCAAACAGCCGAATAATGGGATTAATTTTACCCAGGTGCGCGCGCAGTATTGGTTTTAGGCGGGCGCGGTAAATCGTTCGTGGACAGCGCCGCGATGCGGCGTAAAATGCGGTTTTTCCCGAACGAAGCTATGTTGCTCCTATCTCCGTGACCCAGGTTCTCGCCCGCAAGTGGCGCCCCAAATCGTTTACTGAACTCGTCGGACAGGAACATGTCGTCCGCGCGTTGAGCAATGCGTTGAAGCAGCAGCGCTTGCATCACGCCTATTTGTTTACCGGTACACGCGGGGTGGGCAAGACCACGCTGGCGCGGATTATTGCCAAGGCGCTGAACTGCGAGACCGGCATTACCGACGCGCCGTGCGGCAAATGTACCGCGTGTACTGAAATCGATTCCGGGCGCTTTGTTGATCTGGTTGAGTTGGACGCAGCCTCCAATACCCAGGTTGATAATATGCGGGAACTGCTGGAAAACGCGCTGTATGCGCCGTCCAGCGGGCGCTTCAAGGTCTACATCATCGATGAAGTGCATATGCTGTCGCGCAACGCGTTTAATGCGATGTTAAAAACGCTGGAAGAGCCGCCGGCGCATGTGAAGTTCATTCTTGCCACCACGGATCCGCAAAAAATTCCGGTGACGGTGCTGTCGCGTTGCTTGCAGTTCAATCTGAAGCAGATTCCGCAGCAGCAGATCGCGGAGCGCCTGCGGTTTGTTCTGGAAGCGGAAAAGGTGGGGTTCGAGCCCGGTGCGCTGGCGTTGATCGCGCGTGCCGCGCAAGGCAGTCTGCGCGATTCATTGTCGTTACTGGATCAGGCCATTGCGCATGGCGGCGGCAAGGTGGACGAGGCGTCCACACGCGCCATGCTGGGCGCGGTGGATCAGCAGCATCTCTACGCCATTCTCGATGCCCTGGCACGCGCGGATGGAGCCGCGATGATCGCCAAAGCGGATGAAATGTCCGCGCGCAGTTTGTCGTTCGAGGCGGCGCTGCTCGACCTGGGAACGCTATTGCATCGTATGGCGATGGCGCAGCAAGTGCCGGCGACCGTGGCCGATGATGATCCGGATCGGGAAACGCTGCTGGCGTTGACGCAGCAATTCGGCGCCGACGATTTACAACTTTATTATCAGATCGCGTTACAGGGGCGCGGCGATATCGGCCTGGCGCCCGACGAGTACGCCGGATTCACCATGACGTTGCTGCGCATGCTGGCGTTTATGCCCGCGGCTCAAGGCTATCAGGCGCAGGTGCATGCCAGTACGGCCGCACGAGTCTCCGAGCCGCGCCCGGCTGCCTCAATGGTTTCAACCGGCGGCGCAGCCTTATCTGTCGCGCCGCAGGCAATGGACGTCAATGCGTCGTGGGAAGCGATCGTTGCGCAATTGGGCCTGATCGCCATGACCGGCCAATTGGCGCGCAATTGCGCCATGACGAAGCTGACCTCCGAAGAAATAGAACTTGCCTTGCCTAAAGCGCAGGAACGGCTGCTGGACGGCGCGTCTCAGGGCAAACTTAAAGCGGCGTTGCAGCAGCGTTTTGGCAATGCATTTCGTGTCACATTCAAATTGGCAGCGGGTGAAGTGCAGACACCCGCTGCCGCTGAAAAACGCGAACAAAATGAACGGCAGGCGCAGGCCGCCGCAGCCATCGCAAACGATCCCTTCGTCAAGGAGTTGCAGGAGTCGTTCGGCGGCAGCGTGAAGAAAAATTCGATACAACCTTTACCGTAGAGGCGCGATCATGATGAAAGGCCAACTGGCCGGGCTGATGAAGCAGGCCCAGCAGATGCAGGAGAACATGAAGAAGATGCAGGATCAGCTCGGCTCGCTTGAAGTCGAGGGTCAGGCCGGGGCCGGCATGGTGAAAGTGACCATGACCTGTCAGTATGGTGTGCGGCGCGTGGCGCTGGACGATAGCCTGCTCAAAGACGATAAAGACATGCTGGAAGACCTGATCGCGGCTGCCATGAACGACGCCGTGCGGCGCGTTGAATCCACGCGCCAGGAAAAAATGTCCGGCATGACGGCGGGGTTGCCGATGCCGCCGGGCTTCAAAATGCCGTTCTAGCAGATGGCGACGTAAGTATATGTTTTTAAATAATAATTTTAGATGGAATCCTCTATGCAAGCGTTGTCCGCACTGGAGGAACTGATGGCCGCGCTGCGCTGTCTGCCGGGCGTTGGTCCGAAATCCGCGCAGCGCATGGCATACCATCTGTTGCAGCGCGATCAGGCGGGCGCGGGACGATTATCCAGTGCGCTGCGCGGCGCGCTGGATCGCATACGCCATTGCGAACGTTGCAATAGCTTCTCGGAAGCCGATCTGTGCGAGCTGTGCGCTTCACCACGCCGTGACGGCGCATTGTTGTGCGTGGTGGAGTCGCCGGGTGATTTGTTGATGGTGGAGCAGACGCAAAGCTATCGCGGATTATATTTTGTGTTGCTGGGCGTACTGTCACCGCTGGATGGCATAGGTCCGAAAGAGATACATCTCGATCGTCTGCTAAAACGCGCGACGGACGGTGCCGTGCGTGAAGTTGTGCTGGCCACCAATTTCACCGCCGAAGGCGAAGCCACCGCGCATTACATCGGCGAACTGCTTGCGGCCAGAGGCATCAGCGTCACGCGCATTGCGCGCGGACTGCCGGTGGGCGGTGAGCTCGATCATGTGGATGCCGGTACGCTGGCGCAGGCGGTGATCGAACGGCGCGCGGTGTAAGCCGCGCGCGGATGGCTAGCAGGACGGCGCGCAGGTATAGAGTCGCACGCCCATTGCAGAGCTGTTGCTCGTGTTTGTTTGCAGACTTACTGATGCACCCAAATGATTGCCTTGCGCGCCGAGGAATATGCCCGTGACGCTATACTTGGCTGATTGCGTGCCACAGGAAGTCCCGCTGCATCCGCCTGTGCCGTTCGCCAAAAAAGCAGCACCTTGACCGGGCGCGATAATAATTGTTCCGGCGCTTGAGTTCAGAGTCCAGGTATCGCCCGAACCACCGAATGTCCAGCTGAATGCGCTAACGGAACCAGTCCTTGCGGTGAAATTCAGCGTGATAGACGGATAGCTGAAAGCGGTCGCTGTGCTGCCGAAGTTATTGGTCGGCGTCGTACCGCCCACTTGCGACAAGACAAATGTGCCGCTCTTCGCGGCGACAACGTCCGGGGGCGCAAGATCACCAAACAGAAAGTGGGCGCCGCCAGGAATATTGCTGACAAGGGCGCCATCATCGTCGATTATCGTTCCACTCGGCCACCGTCCCCAGTGCGCATTGACTGACGGTCCCACTCCGGTATCGACCGGAGCGAGACTGGCAGATCCCGTTATGACGGGAGAAAGGCCAGTAGTAGTAGTCCCGTCAAGTATTAAAGTAGTCCCGGCAGGTATATTGAATCGCGAGTTCAAATTCGAAGTGCAACTCTGATTAATAGGTTGGGTGGGCGAGGTGCGATAGCATCCGAGCCCCTCGACCACCAAGTGAAAGTTGCCAAGAATGAACTACACACACCTCACCCAAGACGAACGGTATCAGATTGCGATCCTTTCCAAGGCTGGACATGACCGAAGCGGCATTGCCCAATTGATGGACCGCCACAAATCAACCATAGGCCGTGAGATGCGGCGAAAT
>CAMDDY010000472.1 GCA_945893125.1 Bordetella parapertussis | reverse complement strand
GCCCATGATGTCCGGCTGCGCGCGCGATACCCTGGTCGCGTTCAGTTGCAAGCGGCGCGGCATCTGTCCGTCGTGCGGCACGCGGCGCATGGCCGAGACCGCTGCTGACCTGGTAGACAACCTCCTGCCGCGCGTGCCGGTGCGGCAATGGGTGCTGTCGTTCCCCATCCCGCTGAGGAGCCTGTTCGCCGTGCATCCTGAATTGCTAACGCCGGTGCTGCGCATCATCCACCGCGTCATCCACACCTTTCTCATCCAGCCAACCAGAGTCAAACGTAACGAAGCTGCCACCAGCGCTGTCACCCTCATCCAGCGCTTTGGCAGTGCGGCCAATCTCAATACGCATTTGCACGCACTGGTGCTCGACGGCGTATACAACACGGCGGGCGAGGGCGCACCGGCATTCATTGAAGCCCCGGCGCCCAAAGCGGCGTAATTGACCGTTCGGTGGGGCCGGGGTACATTGGGGATTATGCAAAAAGGGTGTTTAAATTTCCCTTCTTTCGCTACTCTTTCCCTACTTTCGCTAAAGGCCCAAGGCCTGACCCTTTCGCGTAATTTCGCGCTCTTTCGCACTCACATGCATGCGTATCGATTTGGTAAACTGCCAAGGTGACCTTGAGAGGCGGCAATGGCCGAGCGGGACTTAAATATTATTAAAAACAACTACTTATGTTACCAACCTGATTTGACTGCCCTATATCATGACTAATCCGATCATTACTATTACGCGATGGTACCGCTACGCCGTTGCGTTGGTATTTGCCGCGACTACCGCGACTGCCACGTTGTCACACGCACAAAGCGGTTGGCGGCCAAATAAGGCCGTCGAGATCATCACACCGTCCGCGCCGGGGTCGTCGCTCGATGCGACGATTCGCATGCTGCAGCGTGTGCTGACCGAGCAAAAAATCATTGATGTGCCAGCGGTGGCGGTGAACAAGCCGGGCGGGGGCGGTAACGTGTCGACGACCTATCTCGATCAACACGCGGGCGACCCGCATCGCATTTACCTGTCGGCGATGACGATGCTCAATAATCACATTCTGGGGCGATCCAAGGCTAACTACGACAACTACACCTCGCTTGCGATGCTGTTCAGTGAGGACATGGCAATGGTGGTGGAACACGGCTCGACGTTAAAGAGCGGACGCGACATGATGGAAAGGCTTAAGGCCGATCCGGCGTCGCTGGCCATTGCCATCGGCTTCGGGGTGGGGGGGACCGGTCATCTCAACACGGCCTTGGTAACCCGCGCAATGGGTGCCGACACGAAGCGGCTTAAGACCGTGCAGTTTCAGGGCAATTCGCAGGCGTTAACCGCCTTGCTGGGCGGACACATCGATGTGTCATCAATGTCATTCTCGCAAGCCTGGAACAATGTGCAGGCTGGCAAGTTGCGCCTACTTGGCATTGCCGCCGCGCAGCGCCGGACCGGTGCGCTGCGCGATGTCCCTACGTGGAAGGAGCAAGGCTACGATGTGGAGTTTTATAATAGCCGCTTTATGCTTGGCACCAAGGGCATCACGCCAGAGCAGGCAGCGTTTTGGGAAGGCGCATTCAAGCGGGTCATGGAGAGCAAGACCTGGGACGAGCACGCATCCAAGAATCACTACATCCCGTTTTTTGCCGGTCGCGCAGAGACGCAAAAACAACTTGCTGCGCTCTACCGACAAATCAAAGGCGCGCTGACCGACGTGGGCATGGTGCAGTAAGATGCCGTGCGCACCCGGTAAGCGTTGATCCCAATGCGGCACAAAGCCGGGAAGCCGCTGTTGCCCCCCTATCAACTGGTGTGACAGCACTGACAGACCTTCGTCGCCGAAGTCGCGTGCGATAAGCAGATTGCGTCTGGTGGACAAGATTTGGCCGCGCGTGCCGGTACGTCATTGGGTTCTGTCGTTTCCCCTGCCGCTATGAGCCTGTTCGCGCGGCGGCAGCAAGTGCGGAATGTAGAGAGGTGCAATCCATGGGAACGCGCGCGAGTGCAGCACCCGGCCTGCGGCGAATTGAAGTAAACTTCGCGTTTTCAAAATCCCGCCTTCAGTGAAATCCTGCGAATTATTCATCGGCCTGCGTTACACGCGTTCGCGTCAGCGCACACGTTTTATTTCTGTGATATCGCTGATCAGCGTGATCGGCATCGCGCTCGGCATGACGGTGCTTGTCACCGTGTTGTCGGTGATGAACGGCTTTCAGCGCGAGGTGCGCACGCGCATGTTGTCTGCCGTGGCGCATGTGCAAATTTCTGGTTTTGACGACAAGAGCAGTGTTTGTTCGGGGCGGCGGCGCTCGTAGCGGGACGGCTCTGCGGACGGTGCGCGCAGAAGCGCTGGACGCATGAGTGAGTTGGGGCGTGATTTGTAGATTTGATATTATATACAGCTATCGCGCAGTTGAAGAGCGCACTGGTTTCGACTATAGTGGTTTGGGTTATCACTTCCCATAACCCTCGTAAAGGAAAGCCATGATCAAGCGCCAGTTTCTGCAACCGAAAGACATGTGGGCTCGTGTCGAAAACGGCAATTTGCTGTACGTGCCGGTTGTCACAGTGCACGGCACCGATCACGCCCACGTTTATCTGGCGGGGCAAATGGCGCGCGAGGCCGATGGCCCGATTGTGGGCATAGGTGACATGCGTGCGCAAATGCGCAAGACCTGCGAGAACATCGAAAAAGGCCTGACTTACGTCGGCGCCACTTTTGACGATGTGGTGCGCGCCACGACTTACGTCACCGATATCGAAGAGTACTACCGCGTGTCAGACGAGCGCTTCAAGTTCTTCAAGAAAAACCGCCCGGCTAGCGTGCTGATTCAGGTTTCACGGCTGGGTCACAAGGACGCCATCATCGAAATCGAAGTCGAAGCGATTATCGAGCCGTCGCGGCTGAAAAACTACGCGTAGAAAACGACGCGCGGCAATCGTCAATCGGGTTTCAGGCCTATTGTGTTCACGATCTTCGCGTACTTGGTCTGCTCGGATAGCAAATAAGCGCCATGCTCCTCGGGTGAGCCAATGGTGATCTCGGCGGCAAGCTGCGAGAAGCGTTTGATGGTGTCTTCAGCTTTCAGCGCTTTACTGAATTCGCCGTGCAGGCGGCTCACGATATGTTTCGGCGTGCCCGGCGGCAGCGCCATCGAGTGAAACTCGATCACGTCGTAACCCTTGAGGCCAAGTTCATCCAGCGTAGCGAGCTTGGGCGCAAAGCTTGAGCGCCTGAGCCCGGTGACTGCCAGCGCGCGCAGCCGGTTGGCCTGCACGTGGGGCAAAGAGTTCAGCAGATTCAGAATATAGAACTGGATTTCGTTGGCCAGTACGGCATTGGTGGCGAGTGCGCCTGCTTTGTAGGGCACATGGTCAATCTTCACGCCAGCGAGGGTCGCAAAAAGTTCGCCCGCCAGATGAGTAATCCCTCCCGTGCCGCCGGAGCCGAAGCGCATCGCGCCTGGTTTGGATTTGGCCAACGCAATAAATTCTTGCAAGTTGTGCGCGGGAACGCTGGGATGTATAACCGCAGCATTGGAAATTGTGGCGAACATCATCAGCGGTTGTATTCCCGTTTTCAGATCATACGGCACCTTCAGATGCACACTGGGCGCAATGGTCTGGCTGCTGCCAATGACCAGCAAGGTATAGCCATCAGGCGCTGCCTTGACGCCGATTTCCATCCCGATACGGCCGGTAGCGCCTGGGCGATTATCCACCACGAATTGCTGGCCCATCTGCTCGCCGAGCTTCTGGCCCATGATGCGCGCGATGACGTCATACGACCCGCCGGCGCCATAGGGCGTGACAATGCGCACCGGGCGGTTGGGATAGGTCTCGGCTGCCATCACTTTGCCCGCCATGCCGCCATAGGCGAATGCGGAAGCCGCTAACCCGATGTAAACTGCGCGCTTCATGTTTTGCTCCGTTGGATGTTCGTGTGTTGCCTATGGTATAGGAATCCCCGGCTTGGTAGAGTGGCATTACAATCTATTCTCATTTCACATCACGGACCCGGGAAACACATGAACAAAAAATTCAAAGCAGCCATGTCACGCTGGCCGACCGGTATTGGTGCAGGCCCGTTCATTTTCTACAGCGGGCAAATGGGCCTCAACGCGCAAGGCGCGGCCTGCCAGAGTTTTGATGATGTGGCGGGCGCGGACCGCGGCGTCAACAGCGCTTTTGACTGGGTGAATCGCATCGAAGCGCCGGTGGGCGCACAGGGCATCGCGATCTA
>CAMDDY010000471.1 GCA_945893125.1 Bordetella parapertussis | reverse complement strand
TGCCGCTGCACATGAGAACCTCGGCGACATTCATGCGCGGCTGGCGGCGGTATCCTACGAGCAGGCGATTAAGCTTGATGCCACCAACAAAACCGCACCGGCCAAGCTTAAAGCCGTGAATGACATGATTCCGGCGCCCCGGTAAACGTCCGCGCGCCAGCAACGTTTTACCAGTGTCAGCGTTACATCGCCGCATTCATCTCAGTGACAAATTTTTTAATTTTATCAATGGAAACAATATGTTAAAAACATTTCTCGCCACCCTTTCTCTGTTTCTATCATTCATCGCCTTCAGCGCTCAGGCGCAAAACCCGCAGGTCGAAATGCGCACCAGCATGGGTGTCATCGTGCTGGAACTGCAACCTGAAAACGCCCCTGAAACCGTCAAGAACTTCCTGCAATACGTCAAAGAAGGCTACTACAACGGCACGATTTTCCATCGCGTGATCGCCGACTTCATGATTCAGGGCGGCGGATTCACCGCCGACTTGGCCGCCAAGAAAACCCGCGATCCGATCAAGCACGAAGGCGGCAACGGTCTGACCAATCAAGTCGGCACCATCGCGATGGCGCGCACCGCCGACCCAAACTCAGGCACCTCGCAGTTCTTCATCAACGTGGTCGACAACCAGATGCTCAATTTTCGCGGCCCCGGCCCGCAGGAAATCGGCTACTGCGTGTTCGGCCGCGTGATCAAGGGACTGGATGTGGTCAACAAGATCAGAAGCGTGGACACCACGGTCAAGGGCCCGCATCAAAACGTGCCGGTGCAAACCGTCACCATTGAAAAAGCCACCCTCATCGAAGCCAAACCCGCCCCCAAGGGCAAATAACCACGCGTTACCCACCCAACCCCGACCAGCGAAAGCACACTCATGATCAAGCTACAAACCAATCACGGCGACATCACCATCGAACTGAACGCCGAAAAAGCGCCTAAATCCGCGGCCAACTTCGAGCAATATGTCAAAGACGGCCACTACGACAACACGGTGTTCCATCGCGTGATCGACGGCTTCATGATCCAGGGCGGCGGCTTCGCGCCGGGCATGAAACAAAAAGACACCCGCGACAACGTGGAAAACGAAGCCACCAACGGCCTGAAAAACGATCACTACACGGTCGCCATGGCGCGCACCTCCGATCCGCATTCGGCCAGCTCGCAGTTCTTTATCAACACCAGCGACAATGATTTTCTCAACCACACCGCGCCCACGTCGCAGGGCTGGGGTTATTGCGTGTTCGGCAAAATCACCACCGGCATGGACGTGGTGGACAAAATCGGCAAAGTGAAAACCGGTCGCAAGGGGTTTCACGACGACGTGCCGGTGGATGACGTGGTGATTCAGAAGGCGGTGGTGGTTTAAGGGCCAGCCCTTTCAAGGTGACAATTTTTATTGATTGCCCTCTGGGAAAGACGGTAATCAGGCAATTTTTTGATCCTGTAACGCCTTTAAAAACTACGGAAAATTGGGGCCTTCCTCTATGAGGGCAATAAAATCAATGACTTATCACCTTGAAAGGGCTGGGTTTAAGGGCAGGATTGAGGATCGAGGATTGAGTAGCCCCGGTCTTGCTCAATCCTAAATCCTCGATCCTCAATCCTAGATGGCGCATACCCTCCTCGTCTCCGACCTGCATCTCGCGGCTGAAAGGCCGCACATCACCGCACAATTCTTCGACTTTGTCCGCGACACGGCGCCGGCGGCAGAGGCGCTCTACATCCTCGGCGATCTGTTTGAATACTGGATCGGTGACGATGACCATGACGAGCCGCTGAACGATGCCGTGGCGCGCGCGCTCGCTACGCTTGGTACGCGTGGCGCGCGCGGCACGCGGGTCTACCTCATGCAAGGCAATCGCGACGTGCTGATCGGCGCGGATTTCACGGCGCGTTGCAGCGCCGCGCTGATCGCCGACCCCACCGTGGTGGAGTTGCACGGCACTCGCACGCTGCTGATGCACGGTGATACGCTATGCACCGATGACCTGGAATATCAGAAGTTTCGCTTCTACGCGCGCGACGTGGAAAACCAGCGCCAATTTCTCGCGCAACCGCTGGCGGCACGTCGCGATCAGATGCGCGGCATGCGCGCTCAAAGCGAGCAAATCAAAAAAGAAAAAACCGACGAGATCATGGATGTCTCGCCGGTGGCCGTGGAAGACGCGCTGCGCGCACACGGTTATCCGCGATTGATACACGGGCACACGCATCGCCCCGCGCGACACGCGCATGCCGTGGATGGGCGCACGTGCGAGCGCTGGGTACTGGCCGACTGGTATCAGCGCGGCAGCTACTTGCGCTGCGACGTCGGCGGCTGCAACGCCACTGCGCTTTAGATATATAAGTATTTTTTTTAAACAGTTTTTATTTAAGGCTTGTCGAGTGCCTGCGTGAAATCACCGATCAGATCGTCCTCGTCCTCTATCCCGATCGACAGCCGGATTAAAGATTCCGCAATGCCCATCTCGGCGCGTCGCGCAGCGCCCATTTCCCAATAGATCGTCTGCGCAATCGGTATCGCCAGCGTGCGATTGTCGCCCAGATGGCTGGATGAAATCACCAGTTCCAGACGGTTGAGAAAATCAAAACAGTCGATACCCCCTGTACCCTCCGCCAGCTCAAAACTCATCAGCGCTCCATAACACTTGAATAACTCGCCCGCCAGTTTGTGCTGCGGATGATCTGCAAGGCCAGGGTAGTACACCTTCGTCACCTTGGGATGCGCGGCGAGAAAGCGCGCCAGCGCCAACGCGTTGCCCGACGCTTTTTCCATGCGCAAGGCGAGCGTCTCGGCGCCGGTGGCGATGCGGTGCGCGGGTTCCGCCGCCAATGTGGCGCCCACGTCGCGCAAGCCTTTTTTACGAATTTGCTGGATGCCCCACAACGCAGGCTTCGCGTTTTTGTAGTTATCGTAAATATTTGAATACTTCGTCCAGTCGTAAAGCCCGGTGTCCGTCACGGCGCCGCCCAACGCATTGCCGTGACCGCCGATGTATTTGGTCAGCGAGTTAATCACCAAACTGGCTTTGTCACGCTTGGGGCGATACAAATACGGCGAAGTCATGGTGTTATCGACGACGTAGATCAGGTTGTGCTTTGCGCACAGCTCGCCGATGCCGGTCAAATCCGCCACCTGCGTGCGCGGATTGGCGATGGTTTCAACGAACACCATGCGCGTATTGGGGCGGATCGCGCGCGCCACGTTTTGCGCATCGGTCGGATCGACGAAACTGATATCGAAGCCCTGCGTGTTGAAGGTGCCGAACAGACTGTTGGTATTGCCGAACAGAAACGAGCTCGACACCACGTGATCACCCGCGCGCAACAACGCAACAAAGACCGACGCAATCGCCGCCATGCCGGTGGAAAAACACACCGTTCCGATGCCGTCTTCCATCTTGCCGACCTTCGATTCCAGCGCGGCGGTCGTGGGGTTGCCCTGCCGCCCATAGGCGTAGCCGGCGGCCTCGCCTTTGAAAACCTTCGCCAACTCGCGCGAATCGGGATAGCCGAAAGCCACCGCTGTATGCATCGGCTTGTGTACCGAGTAATGCTCGATGGGCGCTTCCAGATCGGAATGCAGAATGGTGGTGGTGTATCCATTGCTCATTTTATGACCTCGCAAAAACAAAAAACCCGGTTCGCTTGCGCTGCGCCGGGTTTGAGTCGTAACTGCTCACTCTTTAGCCGGATTTATTACGCGCCCGCAAGCTGAAATCAAATCGGCGCGATAGAACAGCGGCAAAGTTACTCGCCTTGCTTTCGTTTGTCAATACTTGCACCCGAGACCAAGGCCGCTACAGGAACGCAAACTCCACCTCGGGCGCAAGACCGCTGATGATGCGCGCGATGGATTTTCCGGAACCGCAGGCATGCGTCCAGCCCAGCGTGCCGTGCCCGGTGTTCAGATACAGATTCGGCAGTCGCGTCTTGCCGATCAGCGGCACGTTGCTCGGCGTCGCTGGACGCAGTCCGGTCCAGAACTGCGCTTGCGCGCTGTCGCCCGCGCCGGGGAAAATATCCTCGATGCGCCGCACGATGGCGTCGCAGCGCACGCGATTCAGATCGCGGTCATAGCCGTTGAACTCGGCAGTGCCCGCCACGCGCAAACGGTTGCCCAGGCGCGAATACACCAGCTTGAATTCATCATCGGTGAGCGACACCTGATTGGCTTTGGATTGATCTTTCACCGGCAGCGTGACGGAGTAACCCTTGGCGGGATA
>CAMDDY010000470.1 GCA_945893125.1 Bordetella parapertussis | reverse complement strand
GCAAAGGCGACGAGAAAAAATCCGACAAGGCCAAGAAAGAACGCACGCCGGCACAGAAAGCCAACGACGAGCGCTTGAAGGAATGTAACGCCGACGCGGGCGACAAAAAGGGTGACGAGCGCAAGAAATTCATGAGCGGCTGCATGAAGGACAAGCAAAAATCGCAGCAAAGCAAAATGTCGTCATGCAACAAGGAAGCCGGCGACAAAAAAATGAAGGGCGACGATCGCAAGGCCTTCATGAAGGATTGCTTGTCCGCCAAACCTGCGGCGCCGGCCCAACCAGCACCACCCGCAGCACCCGCCAAGAAATAACCTGGAAAATTCGGCACATCGGATTGCCCGGTGATGTGGAGAGGGGCATACTGGAAACGGTATGTCCCTTTAATTTTTCACGGTATGAAGAGTCTGACTGGAATACTGTTCGCGGCCATCATGGCGACTGCCTCTGCACAGGATAGTTACGTCGCGGCACGCGCGAAAATGGCGGATGAAGTCGCCGCCATGGCGCGGGATACGTCCGCCGAGACCGGACGGCGGGCATTCGGCTCGCGGGTGATGAATGCGCTGCGCAAAGTGGAGCGGCATCGTTTCGTTGCCGCCGGTGACGAAGCCAACGCGTACCGCAATACGCCACGCGCCATCGGCAATGGCCAAACCATTTCACAGCCGTACATCGTGGCGCTGATGAGCGATCTGCTGGATCTGCGCGGCACCGAGAAAGTGCTGGAAATCGGCACCGGCTCCGGCTACCAGGCGGCGGTGCTGGCCGAATTGGCGGCCGAGGTCTACACCATTGAAATTGTCGAGCCGCTGGGGCGTTTGGCCGCGCAACGCCTGAGCGCTGCCGGTTATCGCAACGTGATCACGCGCATCGGCGATGGCTATCAGGGATGGCGCGAAGCCATGCCGTTCGACGCCATCATGGTGACCGCGGCGGCGCGTGAAGTACCGCCGGCTTTGATTGAACAGTTAAAACCCGGCGGCAAACTGGTGATTCCCGTGGGCGCACAAGGTTCGCATCAGGAACTCATCGTGATCACGAAATCACCCGACGGGAAAACACAAACGCGCCGCGTGCTGCCGGTGCGGTTTGTGCCGTTGACGGGCGGGCCCGCGGGGAAGCAGTAGTTCGCTATTCACCTACCCAAAGTCGGTGCTACGTCTGTATCTCGGGGCCCGCATCGCCTGCGCTGGGCAGATCGAAATGGAACGTGGTTCCTTGTCCGGTTTCAGACACATAGCCGATTTGTCCGCCCATGCCTTCGATCAGCGTTTTGCATACAGCGAGTCCCAATCCCGTGCCGCCTTGCGATCGCGTGCTGGAGCCGTCGGCCTGCATGAACCGTTCAAAGATGCGCGGGCGAAATTCCGGCGCAATGCCGGCGCCCTGATCGATCACGCTCACGCGGGTGAGTGCGCCGCGCGCCTCGGCGGCAAGGGTAACGGTTGCGTTTTCCGGCGAGAACTTGATCGCGTTGGACAACAGGTTGGTGACTACCTGCATTAAGCGCTCGCTGTCGGCGCGTATCCACAGCGGGCGCACGGTCGGCTTCAGCACAAAGCGCATGCGCTTTTTGACCGCGAGACTGCTGTTCAGGGATATCGCGCGTTCGAGAAAGGGCGCGAGTTCTATCGATGTGATGTTAAACGCCACGCGTCCGCTGCTGTTGTCTTCGAGGGTGAGGATGTCGTTGACCAGCGCCGAGAGCCGTTCACCGTTTTGATAGGCCATGTCGAGAAAGGTGACGGCTTTTTCCGGCATCGGGCCGACCGCACCCTTGCGCAGCAGGCCCAGTGCGCCGATCAGCGCGGTGAGTGGTGTGCGCAGCTCGTGGCTGACATTGGATATGAACTCGCTTTTCATGCGATCCATTTCGCGGCGCCGGGTAATATCCACGTGCGTACCCACCAGGCGCACCGCGCGATTCAGGCTGTCGCGCTCGCCGACCTTGGCGTGGCTGGCGATCCAGATGGTGGCGCCGTCATGGCGCCGTACGCGATGTTCCACCTCGTAGCGCTCCGAGTGGCCGGTGACCAGATCCTTGATTTTCTGGGCGACAACAGCCTGGTCTTCGGGCGGCACCAGTTCCTGCAGCGCTTTCAGTGTGGTGCGCACCGGTTCGGCCTTGCCGCCGAGCATCTGATTCCAGCGCGCGCTCAATTGCACGTCGCCGGTGCTGATATTCCAGTCGAACAGCGCAAGGTCGGATCCGTCCAGCGCCAGTTCGAGCTGTTCGCGGCTTAGCGTGAGATCGCGCGTGATGCGTTCGGCAAGGCTCTCCGCGCGTCGGCGCAAGGTGAGTTGCGACCAGATCATCGCCAGCGCCAGCAGGCAAATCAAAAAGGCGGCGGCACTGGCAAAGCGCGCGCCCGAGTGATTGATCGACGACTCGAATTCGGGCAACGTGCTGACGCGCACGCTCCATGCGCCGCCGTAATGCGCGACGGTGGAAAACACGGAAAACAGCGGAGTGTGCGATACGTTCGGAGATGATTTCGCGGCGCTGTCGTACAGCAGGGCGCCCGCTTGTTGCTGGGCGCCGTCGAAAATCTCGATGCGTATATCGCCCTTGCGCGCAAACATGTTATCAATCAGGTCGTATGAGCGAAAGGTGCTGAACACATAACCTTGAATCGCATCGCGCCGGGCGGCGACCGCGGAAATCGCGGCATCACGCCGGTACACCGGGATGTACATGATAAATCCCGGCTGCATGTCGTCCTTTTGTTCCTGCGAAAGCGTGATCCGGCGTGTAATCACGGCTTGCCCTTTGTCACGCGCGGCATCCATGGCTGCGCGCCGCAGGGTCTCGCTGTACATATCGAACCCGGTAGACCTGCGGTGCCGCTCATTGGCGGGGGCCAGGTAAATTACCGGCGTGTAGAAAGGCCGCTCGCCTTCGGGGCGTACCGCGTAGTTGGGAAATTCGTCCTTGCGCAATGCGGCTTCATGACGATTTTTTTCTTCACTGGTGAGTCGGGGCGCATAGCCGATGCCCTGAAAGCCGGGATAGTTTTCCGTCAGACGCAGCAGATCGAATTGGGCCAGCCAGCGCGCGTTGTTGACGGGCGTGCCCGCGGCGAAGATCGTGGACATGCTAAGCAGTGCCTGTTCGTAATCGCGCATGCGCTCACGGATCAGGATATCGATCTGGCTGGCGCGCGCTTCGAAGCTGACGCGCGCTTCGGCGGCATCGCGGCCGGCGGTGAAATTCCATACGGCGTAAGTCACCAGCGCCGTGATGGTCACGGCGACCGGCAGCGCCCATAAAATGGATCGTTGCGTGGCGGCGGATGGGCGGGCGGGCGAACGGGACATGCGATGATCGGCTGTGATCGAAATGCGTGTGCGGGCGAACCTTCGCTGGATGCCGGTATCGTAGCATGCGGCGAGCGGATTCCGCGTGTAGCAAGCGCGGAAAGTGCGTAAAAATCAGTGCATTAGCCGATGCGGCGCGCCGTAAAACCCTGACCTTACGGCGGCGGCGCGATGAAGGGCTATTTTGCGCCTTGTGTTAGAATCGTCCGGCAGAATTACAACATAAACAGGAAGGGGCATACCTATGGCTGCATTCTTTTCGTCGCTGGGCAAAACCATTATCGCGGGCGTCGTTCTTCTGATTGCCCTCATCTTTATCGTCGGCGCGGGCGGCAAATTCGGCGAGCATGCGTGGTGGACGTTTGTCATGCGCTGGCTGCATGTGATGTCGGGCGTGATGTGGATTGGTTTGCTGTGGTACTTCAACTTCGTGCAAACCCCATCGATGCCGAAGATTCCCGATGAGCAAAAACCGGCCATCGGCAAAGTGATTGCACCAGCCGCATTGTTTTGGTTCCGCTGGGCCGCGCTGGCCACGGTGGTGACCGGCTTGCTGGTCGCGGGCATGTCGGGCTACCTCGGTACCGCGCTGACGTTGGGCAAAGGCTTCACCGCCATCGGTATCGGGATGTGGATCGCACTGGTGATGGCGTTCAATGTCTGGTTCATCATCTGGCCGAATCAGAAAAAGGCGCTGGGTATCGTCACCGTGACACCCGAGGAAAAAGCCGCTGCCGCCAAACTGGCCGGTATGACCTCGCGCATCAACACCATGCTGTCAATTCCCATGCTGTTCTGCATGGTCGCGCAGCAAAACGGCGGTCTGTGATTTAGTTTCTTACCGCAATAAAAAAACCCGGCACTGCCGGGTTTTTTGTGAGGCGTTAGGCGTTAGGCGTGAGGGGTGAGG
>CAMDDY010000469.1 GCA_945893125.1 Bordetella parapertussis | reverse complement strand
CCGCATCGCAAACGATACTATCCGCCACCGAACCCAAATTGTCTTACGATCTGACCAAAGACATTGCGGGCATATCACGCGCGACTTCACTGTTTCTGGTGATGTATCACATCCCCTCGTTCCAGGTGAAATCCGTGCAGGAATTGGTTGCCTACGCCAAGAGCAATCCGAACAAGCTCAACTACGGCTCCACCGGCGCCGGCAGCCTGCATCATATTTCGTGGGAATTGTTCAGTTACATGAGCGGTGTGAAGCTGGTGCATGTGCCGTACAAAGGCGGCACAGCCGCGGTGGCCGCAGCGCTCGCCGGTGAAATTCAGATCGGGTTCACCACCTTGGTCAGCGTTCGTCCGCATGCGCAGAGCGGGCGCTTGCGCGTGCTGGCCATCACCGCCGGAAAGCGCTCCCCGGCAGCGCCCGAGTTGCCGACCATCGCGGAATCCGGCGTGCCCGGCTACGAGGTCGATGGCTGGTACGGCGTGATCACCGGCGCAAAAGTGCCGTCTGCCATCATCAAAAAGTTGAACGCAGGAATCGCCGCCGCACTGAAGTCACCCGATGTAGTGCAACGCCTCGCGGGTGACGGCTCAACGGCAACGAGTTCCAGCCCTGACGCGTTTGATGCGCACATCAAAAATGAAATTGCGAAATGGCGAAGGCTGATGAAGGAAGCAGGATTGGTGTTGCGTTAAATAAAATATCAATAAAAACATATACTTATGGTTTGATGATGACTTTGCCGAACACCTCGCGATTTTCAATCAGCCGCAAGCCCTCGGCGGCGCGTTCCAGCGGTAGCACTTCGTCGATCACCGGCTTCATCGTACCTTGCTGAATCATGTCCATCAGCGCTTTTAGATTATCGTCGTAGAAACTATTCGAGCCGATGATCTGTAGTTCGAAGCTCCACACGTAACGCAAGTCTTCTTTCGGGTCGTAGCCCGCGGTCGCGCCGCACACGAGTATTTTGCCGCCGCGTTTAACGCAGCGCAGCGTCGGCCCCCAGGTGTCGCCGCCGGTGAAGTTAATCACCACATCGACGCCGCCTTCGTTGTTGCGGCGTTGCGGTTTGCCGAATTTTTCAATCGCCCATTTTGAAAAGTCTGTGTCTTTGTAGTTGATGACATGATCCGCGCCGAGGTCTTTCAGGCGCTGGATTTTGTCGGCACTCGATGCGCAGGCGATGACTTCCGCGCCGAGTTGTTTGGCGAGCAGCACGCAGCCGGTGCCGACGCCGCCGCTCGCGCCCAGCACTAAAACCTTGTCGCCTTTTTTGATGGTGTTGTGGGTGATGATCATGCGATGCGCCGTGCCGTAGGCCACCGGCAGCGACGCCGCCTGCTCGAAGGTTACGTTGTCCGGCATGGCGATCAACTGATCGGCGGCAACGAGGCATTTTTCCGCCAGGCCGCCGTGCATCATCTCGCCCATCAAACCTTTTTTCTTGTTCAGCGGATTGACCAGCACGCGGTCGCCTTTTTTCCAGCCGGTCACACCAGCGCCGACGTCGAGGATTTCGCCAGCAATATCGAGGCCGATAATCATCGGAAACGGCACTTTGATGCCGGGCATGCCGCGCACGGTAAACACGTCGTGGTAGTTGAACGAGGTTGCGCCGACGCGAATGACCACATGGCCTTCCACCACCACGGGGTCGGGGAAATCCGTCACGATTTGCAATTGCTCAAGACCGCCGTGCTTGTGTAAAACAACTGCTTTCATGGTGTTGCTCCGAAGGGTGGTTTTTGCGGGCGCCAGAGTGGCGCTAGAGAGCCGCTCATTATCCGGGCTTTTGCACACTGACTCAATGCCACTGTGCGATCATGGCGGCTGACACTATTGAATCGCAAGGGAAAATTCATGGGCCAGCAGCCGGTTATTACCGTAGACGACATTACCAAAATCGATTTCGCCTCGCGCCGCCCCGGCTGCGAAAAGGGCGTGATCCACGAAGACGGCGCGGTGCAGTCCGCCGTGTTTCGCGTCGCGCCCGGCTCCGGCGTGCCGCGTCACTTACATTCGCGCGTGTATGACTTGTTCGTGGGCGTGAAAGGCCTGCTGGAAATTCGTTACGAAGGCCAGCATGGACACGGCATCTTCGAGCTAAAGCCCGGCGCGTTTTGCGCCATGCCGCCGGGCGTGCGGCACGAGGTGTTTAATCCCAACAAAACCGACGAGGCGTTTTTTCTGATCGTGCATGCGCCGCACGACGGCTATGATTTTGTGCCGGTGGAGTTCAAGCAGTTGCAACCGGCGCTGTCGGATGTGCAATACGGAAAATCTTGAATTCCCGCACTGACGTACCTGCGTGGTGGCTGGTAACCATCGTCGCCACCGCAGGGCAGTTGCTGGTGGCGATGTCCAACCACGTACTGCCTTCGATTGCGCCCAAGCTGGCGGAATCGCTGGGCGTGAATCCGGCGCTGATCGGCGTGCAGGTGAGTCTGACCTTTGGCGTGGCCGCCATCGCGGCGGCCACCGGCGGCCCGGTGGTGCTGAAATGGGGAGCCGCACGTACCACGCAACTCTGCGTGTTGATCTGCGCCGTGGGCACGTTGTTGTATGCGGTGCCCAGCCTGTATGCGGTGGCGCTCGGTTCGGTGCTCTGCGGCATCGGTCTGGGTTTGATCAATCCGGCGGCGGCGCACATGCTGGTCAAATACACGCCGCCGGAACGCCGCAACCTGATTTTTTCGATTAAGCAGACGGGCGTACCGGCGGGCGGCGTGATCGCCGCCTTGATGGCGCCCGCGCTGGCGGTGAGCATCGGCTGGCAATGGGCGATGGGAGTGATCGCAGCGGCGAGTGTGATCACGCTATTGGCGATACAGCCGTACCGCGAGACGTGGGATGCGGATCGCGGGCAAGGCGAGCAGAAACAACCCGGCGTGTGGGCCACGGTGACGCTGGTGTGGTGCGAGCGCGATCTGCGCTGGCTGTCGATCGTGGGCAGCCTGCTGTCAGCGATACAGCGGTGCCTGTTTTCGTTCACGGTAATTTATCTGGTGGTGGAGCATCGCTTCGGCTTGTTGGAGGCGGGGGTGATGCTCTCGGCGATTCAGTTCGGCGGATTCGCCTCGCGCATCTTCTGGGGCTGGACGGCGGATCGCATCGGCAGCGGCTTTGCGGTGATGATGCTGATTTGCGTCATCAGCGTGGTGACCACGGTGGCACTGACGCTATTCGATGCGTCGTGGCCGCGGCCGGTGGCGCTGGCTTTCTTTTTTGTGTTGGGATCGGCGGCGGCGGGCTGGAACGGCGTGTTTCATGGCGAAGCCGCGCGCCTGAGTCCGCCCGGCATGGCCGGCGCGATAGCGGGCGGAACATCCTTCTTCATGTTCGGCGGCGTGTTGTTCGGGCCGTCGCTGTTTGCGCTGGCGTACGGCGGCATCGGTTCGTATACGTTGACGTTTTGGTCGCTGACCGCGGTGTCGCTGCTGTCGTTGGGGTTGCTGTTGGTCGCGCGCCGGCCCCATGCCGCTTAGTGCAAGCGTTTATAATTGGCGTTCCCTTATTGCAGTGCTTCTCACTGAAATGCATCGTGCCTGTTGAAACCGCACCACCGGCTGTATCGCGTTCCATGCTGGTGGCGGTGATTGCGCTGATCACACTGGCGCAGATCGGCACGGTGATGGGCATCGCGGTATTCCCGGTGATTGCGCCCAGGCTGGCGGCGGAAATGGGCATCGAGCCGTCGCTGGTGGGCTATCAGATGAGCCTGATCTATGGCGCGGCCATGCTGTCGTCGCCGTTTCTCACCTGGATGGTGACGCGCCATGGCGCCTGCCGCGCGATCCAGGCGGGCTTGCTGCTGAGCGTGGTAGCGCTGGCGTTGGCGATGATGGGCGGCATCCTCGCGCTGGTGATTGCCTCGATATTGCTCGGCGCGGCCATGAGCGTGATGACCCCGGCGGGCGCGCATGTGTTGTTTCGCTTCAGCCCGCCCAAGCGCCGCAATCTGGTGTTCTCGATCAAACAGACCTGCGTGCCGGCGGGCTGGATGATCATGGCGCTTGTGGCGCCGCCGGTGACCTTGCTGTTGGGCTGGAAATGGGCGCTGATGCTGGTGATACTTTTTGCGCTGGCCATGACTGCCGCGCTGCAATGTGTGCGCGCAAGCTGGGATGACGACCGCACGCATCGGGGCGGCAATGCGCGGCAGCAGGCGCGCGAAGGCATGACACTGCTGTGGCGCATGCCGCAATTACGCTGGCTGTCGGTGGCGTCGATGTTC
>CAMDDY010000468.1 GCA_945893125.1 Bordetella parapertussis | reverse complement strand
AGGATGCCTTCGCCGGGATTGCTGTAATAGGCGATGTGGCTGGTGGTGTGGCCGGGCACTTCGAGCACCGTAAGCTGAATGCCGAAATGCGGCAGCGTGATCGATTCGCCCTCGGCGAGCCGCTGCGTGGCATCGGGCACGCGCGGATCGTGCGGGCCGTAAATTTTAAAATCAACCGGCAACGTGCGGCCCGCGATCAATTCCTTTACGCCGCCGATGTGATCGGCGTGATGATGGGTGATGATGATGGCAGCGAGTTCGAGCTTTTCGGCGGCGAGATAATCGAGCACCGGCCTGGCGTCGCCTGGATCAACCACGATGGCGTGCGTGGCGTCGCGCAGGGTCCAGATGTAGTTGTCGCTGAAGGCGCGCAGCGGGACTATTTGATAATGGCTCATGGGAGGACCTTATACAATCACAATTAACAAACAATTTACACGCAATTCATGCGATTTCAACAAACGCATTATTTGATTTAAACTTCACGCGTGTCAATCGAAAATCCCTCACTTGAATTGTCTGCCGCCGCGTGGATGCAAACCCCGCTGGGGCGGTATTTGCTGGAGCGCGAGCGAGCCTATATCGACAGGACTGTTACCGATATTTTCGGCTATAACGCGCTGCAAATTGGGTTCCCGGAGATCGACTTGTTGCGCGCCAATCGCATGCCGCTGCGCGCTGCGGTGGATCGCGGCGCCGGTGCCCAATTGCGCGCGGATGGCGCGGAGCTGCCCATCGTCAGTGCCAGCGTCGATCTGGTGTTGTTACCGCACGTGCTTGAGTTTTCGGATAACCCGCACCAAATCCTGCGTGAAGTCGAGCGTGTGCTGGTGCCCGACGGGCATCTGGTGCTGACCTGCTTTAACCCCATGAGCTTGTGGGGCGCGTGGCATTCCTTCGCGCAACGCGGCAGTTATCCGTGGCGCGGACGGTTCATACACTTGTTGAGGGTCAAAGACTGGCTGGCGTTGCTCGGCTTCGAGATGGCGGGCGGCGCGATGGGCTGCTATGTGCCGCCCTGCACCAGCCAGAAGTGGATCGACCGCTTTAAATTCATGGAATCCGCCGGCGACCGCTGGTGGCCTTTCAGCGGCGCGGTGACGTTTTTACACGCGATCAAGCGCGTGCGTGGCATGCGGGTGATCACGCCGCGCTGGCCGCGCCAGGCGCGCAGCAAACAATTAGTGACCGTGCCGCAAAAACAGGAAGATCAACTGGCCGCGCGCGGTCCGGGAGAAGCGCCATGAGCCGCGTGGTGAAAATCTACACCGACGGCGCGTGCAAGGGTAATCCCGGTGTCGGCGGGTGGGGCGCGTTGCTGGAAATCAACGGCACGGAAAAAGAACTCTTCGGCGGCGAGCGTCTCACCACCAATAACCGCATGGAACTGCTGGCGGTGATACGTGCGCTGGAAGCGCTCAAGCGCCGCTGCACCGTGCAATTGCATACCGATTCCAAATATGTGCAGCAGGGCATCAGTGAATGGATACACGGCTGGAAAAAAAACGGCTGGCGCACGTCGGCCAAAAAGCCGGTGAAGAATGACGATTTGTGGAAGCAGCTCGATACCGTCTCGCAGCAGCACGACATCGAGTGGTTGTGGGTGAAGGGGCACGCGGGACACAACGGCAACGAACGCGCCGACGCGTTGGCCAATCGCGGCGCGGCATCCGTTAGTGCCTGAATACCGTAGTGTTTAGTTAAACCCTCATGCCTCCCGCCGGTGAACTCAACGCTCAACACTCAACACTAAAAACTCAAAACTAAAACCTCAACCCTCAGCACTCACATCAATGCGCCAAATCATTCTCGACACCGAAACCACTGGCCTTGATCCCGCGCTGGGCAATCGCATCCTCGAAATCGGCGGCGTGGAAATTGTCGACCGCCAGCCGACCGGAAAACATTTTCACCGCTACATCAATCCCGAGCGCGAGAGCGAAGATGGCGCGTTGCAGGTTCACGGCATCACCAGCGAATTTCTCGCGGACAAGCCCAAGTTTCGCGAGATCGCGCGGGAGTTTCTGGATTACGTCGCCGGCGCGGAACTGGTAATTCACAACGCGCCGTTCGATATCGCGTTTTTGAATCACGAGCTGCGGTTGCTCGACATGAAGCCGATGAAGGACTTTTGCCTCAGCGTCATCGATACGCTGAAAAAAGCGCGCGAATTACATCCGGGAAAACGCAACAACCTCGACGCGCTGTGCGAGCGTTATCAAATCAATAACGCCGGACGCACGCTGCACGGCGCGTTGCTCGACGCGCAACTGCTGGCGGAGGTTTATCTGGCGATGACACGCGGGCAGGGCAGCTTGATGATCGATTCCACGCCCGCCGCATCAGTACGCGCCGAGGACAGTGTGCGCGGCAAGGTGGAGATCATGGTACTGCGCGCGAGCGCTGAGGAATTGACGGCGCATGAGCAGCAGGTGGCCGATATCGACAAGGCCAGCGGCGGCAAGTGTTTGTGGAAGGCTGTTTAAAAACAAACTGTTTTTTGTTGGGCTGCCAAGCCCAACATCAAACGCGCGTGGATGCACCACGATCTTTGTGCCATGACGTATGTTTGCGTTGGGCTTTGCAGCCCAATCTAACCTTCGCTACCTTCGCTGCTCCGTAGGCCTAATTTCTTAGGTCATTCACGCCAGTAGTTTCAGCAGTTGCTCAAACGCCTGTTCAAACAATGTCACGCCTTCGATCTGCAATGTTTCGCCGGCCTCGCGCATGTCGATGCCTGCTTGGCCCAATGCGTCGAAGTGCGCTTGTGCCTCGTCCATGCCGTGTTCCAGCGTGGCTGTGGCCTTGCCGTGATCGCGAAAAGCATTGAGCGTGGCGTCAGGCACGGTGTTGATGGTCTCCGCGCCGATGAGCGATTCGACGTACATCACGTCGCTATAAGCCGCATTCTTGGTGCCGGTGCTGGCCCACAGCATGGTTTGCGGTTGCGCACCTTTCACGGCGAGTTTTACGAATGCTTCGGAAGTGAACGTTTGTTGATATTCGCGATAGGCGAGTTTTGCCAGTGCAACGCCGGCCTTGCCACGCAGCGCGAGTGCATCGCCGCCTTTGTTATCCAGCTGCTTGTCGACCAGCGTATCCACGCGGCTTAAAAACAGACTCGCGACGGATTTCACCGGACACGGATCGCCGCCCGCATCCACCAGGCGCTGCAAGCCGCGCACATAGGCTTGCGCCACCGCATTCACGTGCGCGAGCGAGAACATCAGCGTGACGTTGACCGAGCAGCCTTGCGCGATAAGTTCTTCTATTGCTTTCAAGCCAGCCGGTGTCGCGGGTACTTTAATCAGCAGATTTTTGCGTTGCACGGCGGCTTTAAGACGCAGCCCGGCGGCCACGGTACCCGCTGCATCGGGCGCCAGCGCGGGCGACACTTCCAGGCTCACATAGCCATCGCGTCCGTGGGTGCGGTTGTACTCGGGGCGCATCAGGTCGCAGGCGGCCTGAATGTCGGGAATGACCAGCGCTTCGTACAGCGGCTCGGCGGGTGTTTTCAATGCCTTCAAGCGTGCCACATCATCGCGGTAGTAGGGGCTTTTGCTGATGGCGTTGAAAAAAATCGCCGGATTGGAGGTGACGCCGCTCACACCGTCTTCGGTAATCAAGCGTTGCAGGCCGCCTTCCTGTATCAGCGTGCGCGAGAGGTTGTCGAGCCACAGGCTCTGGCCGAGTTGTTTGGTGAGCTGTAAGGCATTCATTATGTTTTGGGCAATTTGCGGAGTTCTGCTGCGACGGTGTTGATCATGCGCCGTGAAATGCTGATGCCCGGCGGCAGGTTGGGCAGTTCATCTACGTCAAAAAAGGTGGCTTCTTCGATCTCGACACCGTCTGGCGTCACCGCGCCGCTGGCGTATTCGCCGGTGAAGGCGATCATCAGGTTGTTGGGAAACGGCCACGGCTGGCTGCCGAAGTAGCGAATGTTTTTGATTTCGACGCCGACTTCTTCGCGCGTTTCGCGAATCACGGTGGATTCCAGGGTTTCACCGGGCTCGACAAAACCCGCCAGCGCGGAATAACGCGTGTTGCCCCAGCCGACCTTGCGCGCGAGCAGCAGTTTGCGCCCGTGCGTGATCAAAATCATGATGACCGGCGCCACCGGCGGATAACTGGTGCGTTTGCACGGCACGCAGGTGCGCGCGCGTTCGTTGTCGCGCGGGATTGTTTCATTGCCGCAACGCCCGCAATAGCGGTGGTTGCGATTCCATTCGAGAACCTGGAATGCGCGCCCGGAT
>CAMDDY010000467.1 GCA_945893125.1 Bordetella parapertussis | reverse complement strand
TGTTGCGCCACCGTGGCGCGCGACACGCCGGCGGGCGCGAGCATCGCCTGCCATAGATAGAAATCCACGCCGGGCACGCCGGATTCCGCGATGGTGGGTAAATCCGGAAACGACGGGAAGCGCGTCGCGCTGCTGACGGCCAACGCCCGCGCGCGCCCGGAATTCGCCAGCGGCATGCCGGCCACCAGTGAAATAAACAGCATCGGAATCTGCCCGCCCGCGAGATCCACCAGCGCCGGGCCGCCGCCTTTGTAGGCGATCTGCATCACCTCGATATTGGCGGCGGATTTGAACAGCTCCGCCACCAGGAACATCGCGCTGCCGGTGCCCGCCGAGCCGTAGTTGAGTTTGCCGGGATTGGCCTTCGCGTAGGCCACCAGCTCCTTGACCGATTTCACCGGCAGCGATGGCGTCACCAGCAGCACCATGGGTATACGCGCGATCATGCCGATGCTGTCGATGTCTTTTAACGTGTCGTAGGGCATGTTGTCGTAGATCGCCGGGTTTGCGCCGTGCGCCGAATCGACGACCATCAGCGTGTGTCCATCCGGCGCGGATTTGGTCAGTAGCGCCGTGGCCAGCATGCCGCTTGCACCGGGTCGGTTATCGACAATGATTTGCTGCTTCATGTTTTCACCCATCTTCGCCGCCATCGCGCGCGCGTTGATGTCGGTCGCCGCACCGGGCGCGTACGTCACCAGCACGCGGATGGGGCGCGTGGGCGTAGTCTGCGCCAGTGCGCTGAAACTGGAACAGGTCAGCGTGGTAAGGGTGACTGCGATCATGCTGTTGCGGCATCTCATGCGTTTATCCTTGGGGCAGGTGTTTGTGCTGGTGTTACCGGGCAGCAGCAAGGTTTAAGGGTAGGCGTTCTCCACCTTGCCGGTGGTCAGATAATGATAGTAGCTGTTGATAAACAGATTCATGCGAAAGTAGTTGCGCACATCTTTGTATTTGGCAAACGGCTCGCTTTTTAAAATGTCTTCGCGGCTCATGCCTTTTTTCACGCCGTCACGCATGCCCGCGTCGAAATCGCTCATCATCTGCGCCTGATTCAGCACGTCCTGCTGGTTGCCGATGTCGCCGTGGCCACCGAGAAATTTATCCACGTCCATCGCCGCCATCTTGCGCAGCATCACCACCCAATTCGACATCGACGGCGTGAACGACGGGTTCGGCCAGCTATCTTTCGAGAACGGCCCGCCGGTGAATATCACCCGCTCCTTCGGAAAAAGCACCAGCGTGTCACCCGGATTCTGCCCCGGGCCCATGTACAACAACTCCACCGTGCGCCCACCCAGCGTAATCGTTGCCTTGGTGTCGAACGTAATATCCGGCAGGATCAACTGCACTTCTTTCGGATCAAAGCCGGTTTGCTTGAAAAAACCCTGCCGCCGTTTCATCTCGATCGGCAGATGCGATTTCATCATGCCGGCAGTATCGCGATGCGCAATAAACGTCGCGCCCTCGCGCTTGAATACCGCGTTGCCGAAATAGTGATCGCCGTGCGCGTGCGTATTGATCACCCATTTGATCGGCTTGTCGGTGGTCTTGCGGATCGTGGCGAGCAGTTCCTCCGCCTGCTTGGGATGCTGGCGGGCGTCGATCACCAGCACGCCTTCGTCGGTGACCAGCCATGCGTTGTTGGATCCTTGATGGTGGTACTGAAAAAATAATCCGGGCGCGACTTCGGTCACCGCGATCGGTATCGCTTTATTCTGCACCGAGCCGTCGGCGGGCGCTTGCGCGTGAGCCGCCATCGAAAACAAACAGGCCAAGCCGCACAGCAGCGCTCGAAAAATGTTCCGTTTCATAGGCTTCGGTTTCCTCATTGCGATTCAAGTTGCGCAGTGTAGTGGATCGCTCACGCACCTGCATACCGCACCGGGCCGCCTCGGCATAAACTTCAATAACCATTTGTTTGTAAACGATTTTTTTGTGGCGAGTCATGTGGATTCTGAACACAGGTCTTTTCGTGCAAAATAGCACAGCACGGTATTTTCAACTGACACGCCGGAGCCGGCCATACATTTCACCACGCCCATGACGATACCGTTTGTCGCGGCAATGACATTGCTATCGGCGACACTGTCGTTTGCCCAGACATGCGGCGAAGTAGTGACCATCCCCACCCACGGCAATACCACCACACGTTACGCGTTCGCATCCCCGCCGGACGCCAAAGGCGCGCTGGTGCTGCTGGCGGGCGGCGGCGGCCATCTCGATCTCGATGACAAGGGTTGCCCGCGCGCGCTCACCGGCAATTCATTGGTGCGTTCAATCGCGCATTTTCATGCGCTGGGTTTTGCCACCGCACTGGTGGATGCGCCGTCGGATTACCCCGGCGACGATGGCCTGGGCGGGTTTCGCATCGCCGCTGAACACGCGGACGATCTGGGAAAAATCATCGCCCATGTGCGTGTGCGCGCCAAAGTGCCGGTGTGGCTCGCGGGCACCAGTCGAGGTTCTATTTCCGCTGCGAATGCCGCTGCGCGTTTATCCGGGCCGGCAGCGGCAGATGGCGTTGTGCTCACCTCGGCGCTGATGGTCGGCGATCGCGGGAAGAAAGCCTGGGTCGCGCAAACCCTGTTTGATGTGGCGCTGGAATCCATCAAGATGCCTGTACTGGTGATCGGCCACGCGGACGACAAATGCCTGCGCTCGCCACCCAGCGAAATGGAACGAATCACCGCACGCACCAACGGCGCGCGCGAGCAAGTCGTAACCGTCACCGGCGGCCCCGGTCGCTCCGGCGCGCCCAGCCTCGCCGCGTGCGAAGGCCGCGCGCCGCATGGCTTTGCCGATCAGGAAGCAGAGGTTGCTGCGGGGATTGCGCGGTTTATTGCGGGTGGAAAATATTAGGCATGCCCGCTGCAACGATTTATTTACGCTATCGCTCGCTTGCCTTCATTCTTGCGATTTCATCATCCACGCTGCCGTTACTCACTCGCGCCGCCGACAGCCAATGCTTCGGTTCCGTCGGCAATGGGCGCATGGAGGACGGCGTCAAGCTCCCCGCCAGCGGCACGAATTTTGCGAGCTATAGCACCATCGCAAACACAGTTGGGCGCACCTACGTTCACTCCCGGGTTGCGCGGATTATCACCAGCGCATATGCGGCGCTCGCGGTGCAACATCCCGCGACCACTTACGTTTACGGTGAAACAGGCTGGGCCTCGGGCGGGCACTTTCGGCCGCATCGCACGCACCAGAATGGTTTGTCGGTGGATTTCTTTGTGCCGGTACGTGATGAGGCTGGAAAATCCGTGCCGCTGCCGACTTCGCCCACGTCGCGGTTCGGCTACGACATAGAGTTCGATGCCAACGCAAAATTTGAAAACTACACGATAGATTTTCCCGCCATCGCCGAGCATCTCTACCAGTTACATATCGCGGCAAAAGCGCAAGGAAGCGGCATCGCGCTGGTAATTTTCGAGCCGCAATTTTTACCCAAGCTGTTTGCCACGCCGCGCGGCATGTATCTCAAGGCAAACTTGCCGTTCATGAAAGGGCAGGCGTGGGTACGGCATGACGAGCATTATCACGTTGATTTTGCGGTGCCGTGCAAACCGATGTAGCGTCACCGGTGGCTGTCGTGCGCATGGCGCACGCCACATCTTGCTACCGGGTTTAAGGCAGTTTCCACCCCAGCCACTCGCAAATGCCGCGCCCCATCACCCACTCTTTATCTTCTTGCTTGAGCCACGGTGCGTCGATCAGCCACATGTCGATCTGGCTGCGATACGGCACCGGCGAGCGTGACAGATCACTGCCCCAGAAGGTGCGCTTGCCGCCGAACGCTTCGTAGGCCTTGCGCGCATATTCCTGCACTTTGACAAACGGATACGGCTCGGCGAAGTAACACGGCAGCGCGCTGGCCTTAACTGCGACGTTGGGGCGCTTGGCGATCGGCAGCAGCTTGTCAAAATCGCGGAAGGCGTCATCGAACGGTTTGCCGCTGGTGAGCGACATGTGATCCATCACGATTTTGAGTCCGGGGTAGCGCGCCGCCACGTCATCAATCGCCTGTACCATGTGTTGCGGCACCAGGATCATCAGCGCGATGCCTTGTTTCTCGGCCTCGGCCCACACCCAGTCAAACTTTCCGTCGAGCAGGGGCTTCTGCAACACGGGAATGTGAAACGAGAATCGCATGCCGAGCATGCCGGGCTGTTTGCGCCAGCCTTGTATGGTTTGTCGCGCGTCCGGCGCTTCGGGATTAAAGCGGCCCATGATGGCAAAACGCGTGGGGTGCGCTTTCACT
>CAMDDY010000466.1 GCA_945893125.1 Bordetella parapertussis | reverse complement strand
GCGATGGGCTTCGCGCTGGTGGGCGTGCTGATGGCGGCGCAGAGTTTGAATCTGGTGGAAATCGTCAAAGGCCAGCAAAGCGCATATGGCGTGTTCGGCTGGTTCTGGATACCGTTGTTTCCGCTGTTCCTGACCTATTTGATCGCCGGCGTGGCGGAGACCAACCGCGCGCCGTTTGACGTGGCCGAAGGCGAATCCGAAATCGTCGCGGGCTTTCACGTTGAATATTCCGGCATGACCTTCGCGGTGTTCTTCCTTGCTGAATACGCCAACATGATGCTGGTGTCGATATTGTGCGCGTTGATGTTCCTCGGCGGCTGGTTGTCGCCGTTCCCGGCATCGTGGGGCGTGCTGGGCGCATCGAGCTTTTTGTGGTTGCTGTTCAAAACCTTCCTGGTGGTGACGAGCTTTCTGTGGTTCCGCGCGACGTTCCCGCGCTACCGCTACGACCAGATCATGCGCCTGGGCTGGAAAGTGTTCATACCGGTGACACTGGTGTGGATACTCGTGCTGGGTGCGTGGATGCAGACGCCGCTTTGGGTGTGGTGGAAGTCATGAGGCCGAGATCATGATCGACAAGATCAGCGGATTTTTCCGCACCTTCCTGTTGTTTGAACTGGTGAAAGGCATGATGCTCACCGGGCGCTATATGTTCAAGCGCAAGATCACCGTGCAGTTCCCCGAAGAAAAAACGCCGCAGAGCGGGCGCTTTCGCGGCCTGCACGCGTTGCGCCGCTATCCCAATGGCGAAGAGCGCTGCATCGCGTGCAAACTGTGCGAGGCGGTGTGCCCGGCGCTGGCGATCACCATCGAATCCGAGCAACGTGACGACGGCACGCGCCGCACCACGCGCTACGACATCGATCTCACCAAATGCATATTCTGCGGCTTT
This sequence comes from Bordetella parapertussis, assembly GCA_945893125.1. Lineage (GTDB taxonomy): Bacteria > Pseudomonadota > Gammaproteobacteria > Burkholderiales > SG8-41 > UBA5216. The sequence continues at coordinate 3,382 of CAMDDY010000466.1, read as the reverse complement.
TGCGAAGAATCGTGCCCGGTGGATTCCATCGTGGAAACGCGCATATTCGAATACCACGGCGAAAAGCGCGGCGACCTGATTTATACCAAGCCGATGCTGCTGTCGATCGGCGACGCCTACGAAGAACAAATAGCGAAAGACCGCGCGGCTGATGCGCGGTATCGGTAACACGCGAATGACTTTTCAGACCTTCATCTTCTATTTCCTCTCCACCGTGCTGGTTGTCGCGGCGCTGGGGGTGATCACGGCGCGCAACCCGATTCATGCGGCGTTGCTGCTGGTGCTGGCGTTTTTCACGTCGTCGGGCATCTGGCTGTTGTTGCAGGCAGAGTTTCTGGCGATCACGCTGGTGCTGGTGTATGTCGGCGCGGTGATGGTGCTGTTTTTGTTCGTGGTGATGATGCTTGATATTAACCTCGCCAAGCTGCGCGAGGGTTTCTGGCGTTATCTGCCGCTCGGCAGCGCCGTGGCGCTGGTGCTGGTGGTGGAAATGAGCATGATCCTGATGCATCGTTCGGGCGGATTCGGCGATGTGCCAACGCCGCCTTCTTTGCCGGCGGGTTACAGCAATACCAAGGAGTTGGGTTTGCGGATTTATACGGAGTATGTGTATCCGTTTGAAATTGCCGCCGTAATCCTGCTGGTGGCGATCGTGGCTGCCATTGCGCTGACGCTGCGCAAGCGCAAGCTGTCCAAGTATGTGGATCCGTCGGCGCAGATCGCTGTTCAGCGCAAGGATCGCGTGCGTATCGTCACGATGGCGAGCGAAGCGCGCCAGGACGGGACGGAGAACAGCAAATCATGATTCCGCTTTCCCACTATTTGGTACTGGGCGCGATGTTGTTCGCGATTTCGGTGGTCGGCATTTTCCTTAATCGCAAGAACATCATCGTGTTGCTGATGGCGATTGAATTGATGCTGCTGGCGGTGAACATGAATTTTGTCGCGTTCTCGCATTATCTGAACGATCCGGCAGGGCAGATTTTTGTGTTTTTTATTTTGACGGTTGCGGCGGCCGAGTCGGCCATAGGCCTTGCGATTCTGGTGGTGCTGTTCCGTAACTTAAGTACTATCAATGTCGAAGACCTCGACAAACTTAAAGGGTAGCGACGAGTGTTTAGTTTTGAGTGTTTAGTGTTGAGTAGGATACAGCCGGTGATGTCTCGCCTGGCTGCGCCTCACGCCTCACGCCCCGCGCTTTTCCGGGGTCACGAATGACTTCTATGCAAAAACTCTATCTGCTCGTGCCGCTGGCGCTGTTGTTCGGCGCCATTGCCGCGGGCTTGTGCGGCTGGGCGCTCTCACGGCGCGCGGCGCATTGGATTGCGATCATCGGCATGCTGGTGTGTGTTGCCGGGTCGCTCGCAGTGTATCAGGACGTGATGCAGGGCAATGTGTTTAATGGCGCGCTGTATACCTGGATGGTGTCGGGCAACGCCAAATTCGAATTGGGCTTTCTGATTGATCCGTTGTCGGCCACCATGATGGTGGTGGTGTCCTTTGTGTCGTTGATGGTGCATATCTACACCATCGGCTACATGGCGGATGATCCGGGCTACAAGCGCTTCTTCAGCTATATCTCGCTGTTTACGTTTTCGATGCTGATGCTGGTGATGAGCAATAACTTCCTCCAGTTGTTCTTCGGCTGGGAAGCGGTGGGGCTGGTGTCGTATCTGCTGATTGGTTTTTGGTATACGCGGCCAACGGCGATTTACGCCAATCTGAAAGCGTTTCTGGTGAACCGTGTCGGCGACTTTGGTTTCCTGCTTGGCATCGCGCTGGTGTTGATGTATTTCGGCACGCTCGATTATGCGACGGTGTTCGCCAATGCCAAGAGTTTGTCCAATAACACCATAGAAATCATTCCCGGCGCGACATGGTCGTTGATGACGGTGATTTGCATCCTGCTGTTTATCGGCGCGATGGGCAAGTCGGCGCAGTTTCCATTGCACGTTTGGCTGCCCGATTCAATGGAAGGCCCCACGCCGATTTCCGCATTGATCCACGCGGCGACCATGGTGACGGCGGGCATTGTCATGGTGGCGCGCATGTCGCCGCTGTTTGAGTTGTCGGATACCGCGCTGACCTTTGTGATGGTGATCGGCGCGATTACCGCGTTTTTCATGGCGCTGATCGCCACCGTGCAATACGACATCAAGCGCGTGGTGGCGTATTCCACCTTGTCGCAACTCGGCTACATGACCATGGCGCTGGGCGCGTCGGCCTACTCGGCGGCGATATTCCATCTGTTCACGCACGCGTTTTTCAAGGCGGTGCTGTTCCTCGGCGCGGGTTCGGTGATCATCGCCATGCATCACGAGCAGGACATGCGCAAGATGGGCGGTCTTGCCAAGTACATGCCGATTACTTACCTCACCATGCTGATCGGCGCGCTGGCCAACGCGGGCCTGCCGCCGTTCGCGGGTTTCTTTTCCAAGGATACGATTATCGAGGCCTTGCATGCGTCGCCGCTGGCGGGCGCGGGCTTTGCTTATGTGCTGGCAACCGCGGGCGTGCTGGTCGGCGGCTTCTATTCGTTCCGTCTGATGTTCTACGCATTTCACGGCAAGGAACGGTTTGCGGATCCGCATGATCCCGCCGTGATGGCGTGTGATGCCGAGCGTGCGGCGGCCCACGACGCCCACGCGAGTGACGAACCTCACGAAGGCCATCACGCGAAGCCGCACGAGTCCCCGTGGGTGGTGACGTTGCCGCTGGTGATGCTGGCCATTCCCTCGGTATGCGCGGGATGGATCATTGGCGCCTTCGTGTTCGGCGATTATTTCGGCAATGCCATTACGGTGTCGCAAGCGCATCCGGCGATCGCCACGCTGAAGGCGCAGTTTCAGGGCGTAATCGGCATGATCACGCATGGTTTCATCAGCCTGCCGTTCTGGCTGGCGGTCGCGGGGTCCGGCACGGCGTACTACCTCTACGTGCTGCGGCCTGATCTGCCGGCAGTGCTGCGCGCGAAGTGGGGCGTGGTGGTCACCATCCTGATGGAGAAATATTACTTCGACCGCTTCAACGACTGGTTTTTCGCGGGCGGCGCGCGCTTGGTGGGTACGGGGCTGTGGAAGGGCGGCGATGTCGCGGTGATTGATGGGCTGGTCAACGGCTCCGCGCGTGCGGTCGGCTGGTTCTCGACGGTCATTCGCAGGCTGCAATCCGGCTACATCTACAACTACGCGTTCGCCATGATTTTCGGCATCGTGTTGCTGCTGACGATTACGTTGTGGTCGTTGTCCATATAATAAAACACCTTAAAAACAAATAGTTACGTAAATGTACGCACTTCCGCTACTGAGTCTTGCGATCTGGATACCGATAGTGTTCGGTGTGCTGGTGCTGGCCACCGGATCCGACCGCAATGCGCCGCTCG
>CAMDDY010000465.1 GCA_945893125.1 Bordetella parapertussis | reverse complement strand
AATCACCAAAAAAGACATCTCTGCCGCCATGCACTACCTCAACCATCGCCCCAGAAAATGCCTCGGCTTCAAAACACCCCACGAAGTCTTCTGGAAGAAGCTACACTCGCATCATAACGCGGTTGCACTTCAGACTTGAATCCGCCCTCGATGGATGTCATGTTTAACGGCAAATAGCGCTGCGCGCCCGTATGCAGCGCCGTGGTCAGCAGCAGCGTCAACGCCATCACGGCGCAGGCGCCGGCCGCATACGGCAAGCGCGCCAACAATCCGTTAATGAGATAAAGCAGCACCAGCGTGAGTATCAGCAATGGCTCGACCATCGCCGCCAAATCCATGACCTGCTCCCCCAACGCCGCCAGTGAAGAAACTTTTACCACCGCCGCCACCAGCGCCACCGCGTTCACGATCAACAGGATGCGCAGCAAAACGCCGAGATTGCGAAAATCCGGCAACGCACTGCCGTAACCATTTGCATTCCGTACGGCGCGCGCGCGGCCATCTTCATTGCCGTGCCCGGAGACGTTTTGATTTATACTGCGAGCCATAACTGGAATCATACTATTTGCATCATGTCCGCGCAGAATAAAAACCCCGTTACCGAAGTCAAACCTTGGTCAGGCCGCTTTTCCGAGCCGGTATCCGATCTGGTCAAGCGTTTTACCGCGTCGGTGGGTTTCGACTATCGCCTGGCGGAGTTCGACATCGAGGGTTCAATCGCCCACGCGCGCATGTTAAGCGCCACCGGCATTATCAGTGCCGATGATCTGGCGTCTATCGAGCGCGGCCTGGCGCAAATCCTCAGCGAAATCCGCGGCGGCACGTTTAACTGGTCGCTTGATCTTGAAGACGTGCATTTGAATATCGAGCGGCGGCTCACCGATCTGGTGGGGGACGCCGGCAAGCGGCTGCACACGGCGCGCTCGCGTAACGATCAGGTTGCCACCGATATCCGCCTCTACGTGCGCGCGGCCATCGACCACATCGACGGGCAAATTCGCGCGCTGCAAACCGCGCTGCTCGATCTGGCGGACAAACACACCGACACCGTGATGCCGGGCTTTACCCACCTGCAAGTGGCACAACCCGTGTCTTTCGCGCATCACCTGATGGCGTATTACGAAATGCTGTCGCGCGACGCGCAACGCTTGGCGGATTGCCGCAAGCGCGTGAACCAGCTGCCGCTGGGCGCCGCGGCGCTGGCGGGCACCTCGTACCCGATCGACCGGCAAATGGTGGCAAAGGCGCTGGAATTCAGCGGCCTGTGCGACAACTCGCTCGATGCCGTATCGGATCGCGATTTCGCGATTGAATTCTGCGCGGACGCCGCGCTGCTGATGACACACCTGTCGCGCCTGAGCGAGGAACTCATACTCTGGATGAACCCGCGCTTCGGATTTATCGATATCGCGGATCGTTTCTGCACCGGCTCGTCGATCATGCCGCAGAAAAAAAATCCGGACGTGGCCGAACTGGTACGCGGCAAGACCGGCCGGGTAAACGGCCACCTCGTCGCGCTGCTCACACTAATGAAAGGCCAGCCGCTCGCCTACAACAAAGACAATCAGGAAGATAAAGAGCCGCTGTTCGACACCATCGATACAGTGTCCAACAGTCTGGCCGTGTTCACCGAGATGATTCCCGGCATCACCGTCAACAAAGACGCCATGCGCGCGGCCGCGGCGCAAGGTTTCGCCACGGCCACCGATCTGGCGGACTACCTGGTGCGCAAGGGCATGCCGTTTCGCGAAGCGCACGAAGTGGTGGCGCAGGCGGTGCGGTTTTGCGAATCGCGCAGGTGCGATCTCGCGGATCTGAACTTGCCGGAGCTACAGCAATTTTCAGCGTTGATCGACAAGGATGTTTACGCCTCGCTGACACTCGACGGCGCGTTAACCGCACGCTCGCATATCGGCGGCACCGCGCCGGCGCGGGTTAAATCGGCGATTGCGAAAGCGCGCAAGGCACTGAAGTGATTTGCTAATAGCAGTGGCGCGGGATTGCTGCAATCCGTGCCGCGATAGCGCTCTTACTCTGCCCTGAGCGCGCCCTGCTGATGTCCCCGCGCGGGTTGTCGCTGTAGCGCCAACGCCAGAACCGTGCGCGCCAAATTAGCGACCAGTAATTTGGAATTTATCAGCAGGAAATATTCCTGCCGTAGTTTTGCTGCTCGAGTCGGCAAAGCTCGGCGCGGTCACGGGCGCTTTGTTGTTGCGCAACGCGACGATCATAATCTTCCTTCCTGCGCTGTTCGTTGGCTCGTGCGCTGGAAAGTTGGACTTCTTGGCGTTCTTTGGCGAGCCGAATCGCCTCATCGCGGCGGCTCGATTCTTCCTGAGATCGAGCAGTAATTACTTCCAATTCCCGGGCCCTGCGCGCCTCAATTTTATCCTGCACGTTCGCGTTTCGGTGCAGCGCTTGTCCAACATTATCGACCGCACGCCCCTGATTATCAACCGCACGTGCCTGATTATCCATTGAGCGATCAACGTAGACACGCTCGTTATCCACACGCCGAGAGTCGTTACTCGTAGCGGCGCGTGACACGGACACTTCTTTGTTGTGCTTGGAATAGTTCATGTACATTCCGCCGACGATCAGTAACGCCACACACACACAGCGACCGCAGCGACCGCAGCGAATTTGGAACTGCGCCACCAGCCATCGCTCGCGTGGGCGAGGTCGCTGCGGAAGGCTGCGGAAGGCGGAATAACCTCCGACACGAATCGCTGATCGTAGGACGCGCGCCGAGCCGGGTCGCTCAAAGTATCGTACGCTTGCTTCAGCGCCTTGAGCATCACATCGTCGGACTCATGCTTTGATTGCAGTCGCGTGTACGCGGCGTCGATCACCTCGATATCCGCTTTCTGGCTGACTTGCAGAACGTCATATAAAGTCTTGCTCATGGCCCCTCCTTACAGCATTAACGCGCTGGTAAACCTCTTTCCCTACCGATTGCAGCCAACGGGCTTGTTAGAGCGCTGAACGAATTATTAGTTCGTAATCAATAGTTGGTCAAGGTTTGAGAAAAGAGCGTTTGAGAAAAGAGCGGCTATCTTGCCGAGCGTTTTTGCAATGCGAATTCGCCTATTTGGCGGCATTTCGGAGGCGACGGCAAATAAAACCCGTCGCTCGCGTCGGGAACCAAGTGGCAGGCGAAACCCCAGTGAGTGTTAGCAATACTCCTTGGCGTGAATCTTTCGATATTGCCGAACTCCATTGCGACGACTGCGCACGCAGCTCATGCGTGGTGAACGCCGGGCAAGTAGAGTGCCTCACGCAGCCAAAGTCAATAAATATCTTTTAAAAACATATAGTTATGTTATATTCGGTGGGTTGCATCATGGCAACGCCCATGCGTCTTTGCGCGCTTTACTTCCCATGCCCGGCTTCGAATCACTGCCCCTGCTGACCATTGTGTGGATCGCCTTTGTGCTCGCCTTTGCCGGCGCGGTGCAGGGCGCGCTGGGGCTCGGGTTCCCCATGCTGGCGACACCGATGATCGCCGCCGTCACCGATATGCGCACCGCGGTCATCGTGGTGCTGTTGCCGTGTGTCGCCACCACGGTGACCAACATTGCCCTGACCGGGCAGTTCCTGCCGACGCTGCGGCGCTTCTGGTTCATGCCCTTGTGCATGCTGGCGGGCGCTACGATCGGCGCGCGATTGTTCGTGGCATTTCCCGCGTTTCCGTTTGCGCTGCTGCTGGCGGGTGTGATCGTGTTGTATCTGTATCTCGATCATCTGGGCCGCGTCGAATGGGCGTTCGTGTCGCGTCACCCGGTGGCGTCCGGCGCGGGCTTCGCCCTGCTCGCGGGGCTGTCGGAAGGCACGGCCAATATCGCGGCGCCGCCGTTGCTGATGTATTTGTTTTCGCTGAACCTCGATCGCATGGTGTTCGTGCAGGCGCTTAATTTGTGTTTCACCGTGGGCAAACCCACGCAATTGGTCATACTCACGCTGGAAGGCGGCGTCACCTGGACGCAATGGGCCGCGACACTGCCCTTCGCCGTTATCGCCACCGCCACCACGATCTTCGGCATCCGCAATCGTGAGCGTATCGACGCCAAAACCTACCGCCGCTGGCTGCTGCGATTGCTGTTTGTGATTGCGCTGGTGTTGGTCATACAATATGCTTTCGGCGCGCTATAGCAACGCGAGTTCAAATGCGAAGTGCAACTCTGATTAATAGGTTGGGTGGGCGAGGTGCGATAGCATCCGAGCCCCTCGACCACCAAGTTAAAGTTGCCAAGAATGAACTACACACACCTCACCCAAGACGAACGGTATCAGATTGCGATCCTTTCCAAGGCTGGA
>CAMDDY010000464.1 GCA_945893125.1 Bordetella parapertussis | reverse complement strand
ATATTTTTTCTCATCCTTCGAGATGATGTGCGGATGGATGTCGATAATTTTAGAAGCCATGGTTGTTTTCCTGTCTGGAGTGAATAAGAGTGAATGAAATTGAATAAGGGATCAGGCTTCGGGATCTACGAAGAAATCGCTGATCTCGTAGCTGCGCGAGAGCATGCCCTGCTGGTGGACGTACTTAATCAGTGCCTCGATAGAAGGCCGGTTGGCCTTGATGCCGTACGGCAGCGGATCGCCGACGATGGTCCCAAGCTCGGCGAGCAACTTTTCCTTGGTATCCATCTTGTCGGGGGGCGGCAGGTTCGCGGCGTGGCGGCGTTTCGCCTCGGAATACGCCTTGAACAGCGACTTCGCTACCCACGGATGCTCCTTCAGCACTGAATCTTTGACGACGATGGTGCCGTGAAAGGGATAAATCCCCGTGCGCTTGAACCACTCGGCCTCGATCTTTCTGGAATCTTTGAAGAACGCGGTGTAGTTGGTTTCTGCGGGCTTGGCCGCGCCATTCGACCAGCCTTCCTTGGGCGCACCGGTGCGGCCCAAACCGGCGGGGCCGGTGAAACCAGCTTGCAACTCGCCCGCAGCCATCATGCTGACGAGTGATTTGCCCTCGGGCACATGCTTCACATACGGCGGCAGCTTCATCGTGGTCACGTGTTCCTCGTCGTCCACCCACCAGGTGATCTTGGAGATGTCGATGCCGTACTCGTTTTGCAGAATACCGCGCGTCCAGATGCCGGTAGTCACCGAATACGCGCGCACGCCGGCGTTCATGCCTTCGAGATCCTTGGGCTGATTGATGCCCACATCAGGCCGGTAAACAAACCCGGAGTGATGGAAGTTGCGCGACACGAAAATCGGCAGCGCCTTGAACGGCGCGCCGTGTTCGCGCGCGATCATGTAGGTCGAAGGCGCGATCTCGCAGACATCGAACTCGACGCTGCGTACCATGCGGCGGTAGGCGGCGATCTGCGGATCGACGTCGATGAATTCGGGCTTAACGCCCTCGATCGGGATGACACCATCCCTGATCGCATTGGTGTGGCCAAAACGGCCAATACAAATCTTCAGTGGGAGCAGTGCGGTAGACATCGGCTTTCCTTCACGGAGTTAATCAAAAACGGATTGGATTTTTTCGTTATCTTATTGGCGCTCGATTTTCGCCTGCTCGATAACTTGCCGCCAACGGGCGATTTCGGACGCCATGAGTTTGCGCGTCTCGTCAGCGGTATGGGCGCGAGCCTCTATGCCCATTTCCTGCAATGTCTGCCGCACCTCGGAGACTGCGGCGGCGGCAATGGATTCCTTCGCCAGCCGGTTGACAATGGCAGCCGGCGTTTTTGCCGGAACGCTAAAGCCGGTCCAGGACGTCACGTTATAACCGGGAAGGCCGGCTTCGATGATCGTCGGTACGTCGGGCAGGCCGGCAAAACGCCGGTCGGACCCGACGGCAAGCGCACGGAAAACGCCGGCCCTGATCTGCGACAACACCGGCCCCAGCAACTCGAACGACACGGTGAGTTCGTTGGCCCGCAGCGAGGTAATCAGCGCCGTATTGGACTTGAAGGGTACCGTCTGCACGTCGATTCCGGCCATCGACCTGAAAAGCTCGACGGCGAGAAACTGGGTGCTGCCGACATTGATGGTGCCAATATTAAGCTTGCGCGGGTTTTTTCTCGCGAACGCCATCATATCCGCCAGCAAATTGAAGCCTGACTGCGGTGTCGCAATCACGCCCATCTGGAAAAAGCCGTTGGTGGATACCGGTATAAAATCCTTCAGCGGATCAAAGGCCGGCTTTTTGAACAACGACACGCTGATGGCCGCAGCATTGCCGGCCTGCAACAGTGTATAGCCGTCCGGATTGGCATTAACCACTGCCGCCGCCGCCAGCGCGCCCGCCGCGCCGGGACGATTATCAACGACGATTTGCTGGCCCATACTCTTGCTCATCTGTTGCGCGAATAGCCGCATGGTCAAATCACCGACCCCGCCCGTGCCCACGCCGAGCACGAGACGAATGGGCCTGGACGGGTACTGCTCCGCAGCCGAAGCAACGCCGTGGAACACGAATGCGTACAGGCAGGCAAGCAGGGAAAATAACCAGCGATACAACAGAACCTCCTCGATGCGTCGCGGCAGGATCGGCGCCCTTTACCGGACAAAGCCCGGGGGTAAAGCCCCGGGGTTAAAGTCCGGGGTTAAAGCCGACCGTCACGAGCAGATAGTCACGATCACACCTGAATAGTATCGCGCTTCAAGTGATAACTATCCAGCGAAAAATTCTACCCACAGCATAACCAATTAGTAATACCTTCGCGCCATACCTTCGCATCAATTGCCGCTTTCGCGTTCAGCGCCCATGCACTACTGGAGATCGCGTATGCCGGCGTCGCGGATTAACTTGTCCCACCATGATACGAGCAGCGGCTGCGTGCTTGCTCATGCGCCCGCTCCATTTCCTGCGGATTGCCGGTGGACGGTAGAATGTGCGCTGCGAACACACCTCAGGGAGCGCGTATGGACACGGGATTGAAAGGCAGAACGGTGCTGGTCACGGGCGCGAGCCGCAACATGGGACGGCTTGCTGCACTGGAATTCGCCCGCGAGGGCGCCAACCTCGCCATTTGCACCAGCGCGCGCATGACCGAACTGAATCAGGTTGCCGACGAAGCGCGCGCGCTGGGCGTCGACGCCGTCGCCGCCCGCTGCGATATCACGGATGATGCCGCCGTCGCCGCATTCGTGGGTCAAGCGCGCGACAAATTCGGCAGAATCGATGTGGTGGTGAACCTCGCCGGGTATCGCGCCGAGCGCCCTTTCCTCGAAGAAAGCATGGAGGCATGGCACCGCACGATCGCCGTCAACCTGACCGGCCCGTTCAACATCTGCCGGCACGTGCTGCCACTGATGAAAGAACAGCGCTGGGGCCGCATCATCAACACCTCGGGCATCGCGCCGTATCTGGGGACAGGCGCCGCCAAGGCTACGGTGAAGCTCGGCATCGTCGGTTTCACGCGCGGCATCGCGCAGGAGTTTGGCCAATACAACATCACAGCCAACTGCTTCGGGCCGGGCCAGATCGCGCGCCCGTCGGAAGCCAGCGTCAACGACAAACCGATGCGCGATACGCAGGCCATACGCCGCAAGGGCACGCCCGATGAGGCGGTGTCCATCATTATTTATCTCGCAAGCGAGGGCGCCGGTTTCATCACCGGGCAGTGTTACCTCGTCAACGGCGGCGCGTATCTGCAATAACGCACGCAGCCGCGCGTGGCTGATGCCCATCGGCATCACGGATTTACCAATTGCGGCGCGCCGGGAATTTTCAGTGCGGCCACGGCCTTCGCCATTTTCTCGACTTCAGCGGCATCCAGCGGCAAACGCGGCTCGCGCAGCGTACCGCCGGGCACGCCGAATAGATTGAGCATCGGCTTTAACCCGCGCAGCGACGAACCGCCGTAGCGGCGCACGATGGCGGCAAGCGCCATGAGCTTGCCGAACGATTCCTTCAAGGCCGCGGCGTTGCCGTCGCGGAACGCGGCAAGGACCGACGCCACCAGCGTCGGCGCGAAATTGCCTTCGTTGCCCATGAAGCCGTTGCCGCCCAAGGTCAGCGTGGTCAGTCCATTGGTGCAGCCCGCGCAGTGAACCTGTATGCGGCCCGCAAGTCGCTTGATGAGTTCCGCCATATAGGTGGTATCGGTGCCGCCGTAGTTGATGCCGTGGATATGTGAATAACGATCCGCGAGGCGCTCGACCAGATCGATCGGCAGCACGTAGCCCGCCGCTTGATGACTGGTCAGGATCAACGGCCGCGACGTCGCTTCGCAAACCGCGCGGTGAAAGCGTTCGATCTCCAGCGGATTCGGCTTCGAACCGTGACCAGGCTCTAGCGGCATGATGCGCACGGCGTCCAACTTGATCGACTCGATCTCCCGCACGAACTGCAAGGTCTCCCGCGCGTTGCGCGGCTCCACCCCATCCGCGAAAACAGGAACCTTGCCGCCGATTTCCTCGACCGCGATGGTGAGTATGCGATTGCGTTCTTCCGGCGTCAGCGAATAGCCCTCGCCGCTGCCGCTGCCGCCCACGAAGACCGAGACGCCGGCATCGCCGAAACGATGCAGATGACGCCGAAAAGCCGGTTCATCCACCGCTGTGGTCCGCAATTATTCACGTCGCACCGACTGCATGGTGACCATGACCGATCAAGCGGCAGCGGGCGCCAAGAAATACTCGTGGTGCAAGCCCCCAAGCACGGATTTTGAGCGTACGGCAACGCCCTCCCCTATCCGATGGCGGAAGCTTGATG
>CAMDDY010000463.1 GCA_945893125.1 Bordetella parapertussis | reverse complement strand
TCACTGTCAGGAGTGGAAATGAAGAATCCGCGCGCATCGTCCGTTTTCCCGGCTGCCTTGGTAATGGCGCTTATCGCGCTGTGCTGCGCCGCCGTCACGATGAACGCTGCCGCGCAAACCCGCGCGAAATCGCCGCCGGCAGCCGCGACCGGCGAGGTGGAACGTTCGGTGACGCAGGGACGCGCCCAAACCGTCATCCCGAATCTGTTCCGTTGCACTGAAAAAGTAGTCAACCATCGCATCAGCGCGGTGGGCACTATTACGTCGACCGACGGCAAAGTATGGACGGTGCCCGCCGAGACGGCATTCCAGACCGGCGCCAAGGGCGCGGACCTCTACAACGAGTGCAACCGGGTCGCGCCGAAAAGCTCGAAAGAAGTTTCCGACGCCAACGTGCCGGTGGTGGTGATCGACCCCGACGGCGAAGTCGTCACCGGCCACATCGTCGTCGATAACTATTTCGAACTGTATGTGAACGGCAAACTGATCGCAGTCGATGCGATTCCGTTCACGCCGTTTAACTCGGTCATCGTTAAATTCAAGGTGAAGAAACCGTACACCTACGCGCTCAAGCTCGTCGATTGGGAAGAGAACCTCGGTCTCGGCACCGAGGTCGGCACCAACTTTGGTAATTTCCATCAGGGCGACGGCGGCTTTATCGCGCGCTTCAGCGACGGCACCGTCACCGACAGTTCATGGAAGGCGCAGTCGTTTTAAATCGCGCCACTGGTCAGCCCCGACCTCGTGCTCGAAAAAGCAGGCCTGCACTTTACGCCCACCATCGGCCGCATTCATCCCGGCGCGCCCAAGCCGCCATGCGGGGATCGTTGCTACGCCGTGCATTACCCGCTGCCCAAAAACTGGGCCGCGCCCAATTTTGACGATTCGAAATGGCCGCGCGCCTTCGAATACACAGACCAGGATGTGGGCATTACCTCGCTCCGGGCTTACACGCATTTTCCGGATATGTTCAAGGGCGCGCACTGGATCTGGTCGTTTAATCTGGTCTTTGACAACCTGGTGATCGCACGCAAAACCGTGCGCTGACACACACGTTCCGCCGGTTTATGAAACAATGACCCTGACGCATTGCGGCATGTTCCATCCAAACATTCAACCTTGGGAGAGAGCCTCATGTACGATCTCATTATTCGCAACGGCACGGTGGTCGATGGTACGGGACTGCCGAGATATCGCGCCGACGTCGGCGTAACCGGTGATCGCATCACGGCCATCGGGCGTATCGCGGAACGCGGCAAGGAAGAGATCGATGCCACCGGCCAGGTGGTGACGCCCGGCTTCATCGACGGGCACACACACATGGATGCCCAGGTGTTTTGGGATCCGCTGGGAAGCTGCTCCTGCTGGCACGGCGTCACCACCGCCGTCATGGGCAACTGCGGATTTACACTGGCGCCGGGTTCAGCCGCGCAGCGCGACATGATTATCAGCAACATCGCGCGGGCGGAAGATATTTCCACCGATGCAATGGCCGCCGCGATCCGCTGGGACTGGACTTCGTTTCGCGAGTACATGGCTGTGGTCGACAAGCTGCCGAAAACCATCAACTACGCCGCGAACATCGGGCACTCCGCGCTGCGCACGCACATCATGGGCGCGCGCGCTTTTGAGCAGCAAGCCTCCAGCGATGATCTGGGCGCAATGGAGCACGAACTGCTCGACGCGCTCGACGCGGGTGCCATCGGTTTCTCCAGTTCGCGTTCGACCGGCCACAAACTGCCGGAGCCGGACAACCGGCCCGTCGCGTCGGTACACGCCTCGTGGGACGAAATGAGCCAACTGGTCTGCACCATGGGCAAAACCGGCCGCGGTATTTTCGAACTGTCGCGTGAACGGGAAGTGCGCTCGCCCGATCCGGCGGTGCGCAAAATCGCCAATGACAAGTTGCTCGACCTCGCGGTAAAAAGCGGCGTGCCCATCACCTTCGGCATCCCGGCGGGCAGCCCCGGCGCGCAGGACACCTTGACACTGCTGGACAACACCGCCACAGCGGGCGGCCGCATGTTCGGTCAGACGCACACGCGCGGCATTTCGCATGTGCTGTCGTTCAAGGGCCGCTTGCAGTTTGATGATTTTCCCGAATGGGCGCACGTTCGCTCGCTGCCGGAGGCGGAACAGCGCAAGGTGTTCAGCAATCCGCAGGAACGCAAACGCCTGGTCGAGGCCACCCAAAAGGGTGGATACCGCACCGGCGGCGGCGAGCCGCGAAAGCCCAATTACGAAAACATGTATGTGGTGTACAGCGCGGTATCGCGCAATCCGACTGTCGCGCAACTGGCCGCGCAACGCAACGTTGATCCGGTGGAAGTGATGATGGATCTCGCGCTGGAAAGCGACTTCAATCAGTTGTTCATGCAGTTTGATATCTCCACCGTGCCGAAAGACGACGCCGAGGCGCTGGCAACGTTAAAGCATCCGCGCACGGTGATGACGTTTTCCGATTCCGGCGCGCACGTGAGCCTGATCATGGACTCATCCATCCACACACATCTGCTCTCGTATTGGGTGCGCGAGCGCAATGCTTTCTCGCTGGAAGAAGGCGTAAAAATGATCACCCTCACGCCGGCGATGGCTTGGGGCTTCAACGATCGCGGCCTGCTGCGCCAGGGTTGCATCGCGGATATCAACGTGTTTGATCCCGCGACGGTTGCGCCGCAGATTCCGACCATCGAACATGATCTGCCCGCGGGCGGTCGCCGGCTCAAGCAAAAATCCGCCGGCATCATGGCCACCGTCATTGCCGGCAAGGTGGCGTTCAAGAATGGAGAACACACCGGCGCATTGGGCGGCAAACTGCTGCGCTCGTCCGCCGCCGGCGTGCGCTGACAGTCGGAAATTATCCAACTCGCTGCCGCGCTACCCGCGCGCGGCGGCGTCCCGTTTTAATTGCGCCTTGATGTAGGGTATTTCGCCGCCCACCTCGATCATCTCGCGCAGAAAATCCGGCAGCCGGTCGCCGTCCATGGACTTGCCGGTGGTGAGATTGCTGATGCGCCCCGTTACCGCATCGAGTTCGATGCGGTCCCCGGTGCTGGTGAAATCGAGTATGCCCGGACACGCATTCACCAGCAGACCCGCGCTGATGCTGCTGCGAAAAAAGATGCGGCCGAACGATTCGGCCACGATGGCGCTAATGCCCAGCGCCATCAGCGTCAGATGCACCGGCGTTGACGAGCCGCAGCCGAAATTTCTGCCGGTGACGAGGATGTCGCCCGGCTTCGCTTTTGCGGCAAACGCCGGATCCATCTGTTCGAGGCAGCGCAGCGCCTGCTCCTTGAGCGGCAGATGCGCGTAGTTCTTGCGGCGAATCTGGTCGGTGTTGATATCGTCCTGCGGAAACTTCCACACGGTTCCGGTTACTTTCATGTGATTCCCCGATATTCGGCTTACAAATATTTAAGCGCGTTGGTGATGCGTCCTTCGAGCGCCGACGCCGCCACCGACGCGGGCGACGCCAGATAGATGGAGGCATTGGGCCCCATGCGCCCCTCGAAATTGCGCGTGTTGCAGGCGATGGCCACGTCACCCGGCGCCAGCACGCCGCCGTGCAGGCCCGGACACATGCCGCAGTTGGCGTTGGTCACAATCGCGTTGGCGTCGTTAAGCGTTTCGATATAGCCCGCGCGAATCGCGGCATTCATCACTTCACGCGAGCCGGGTGTCACGACAAAACGCACATCGGGGTGCACCTTCCTGCCCTTGACCACGGCTGCCGCGGCCGCAAGGTCTTCTAGCCGGCCATTGGCGCATGAGCCGAGAAACGCCTGATTGATGGGCGTGCCTTCCACATCCGCGAGCGGCTTCACGTTGTCGGGCGCGTGGGGTGCTGCAACCTGCGGCTCCAGTGACGAGACATCAAATGTATGCACGTTGTCATACTGAAAATCCGCATCGGTTTCATGCACCACCATCGGCCGTTTGGCGCGCGGGCCGCACCAGTCAAGCGTAATCTGGTCGGGCTGGATATACCCCGTCATCGCGCCCACTTCGGTGCTGGTATTGGTGAGCGTGAAGCGCATGTCCATCGGCAGCGACCGCACATACGAGCCGCCGAACTCGAGGGCCTGCCCCAGCGCGCCGCGCTGCCCCAGCTTGCCATTGACCATCAGCGCCACGTC
This sequence comes from Bordetella parapertussis, assembly GCA_945893125.1. Taxonomy (GTDB): domain Bacteria; phylum Pseudomonadota; class Gammaproteobacteria; order Burkholderiales; family SG8-41; genus UBA5216. The sequence continues at coordinate 190 of CAMDDY010000463.1, read as the reverse complement.
GCGCGCGTAGACGCCCTTCCTGAGCGTGCCTTCGATTTTGATCAGCGACACCTTGGGCACATCCAGAATGTAACGCCCCAGCGCAAACAGTGTCAGCAACCCGCCTGCCACCGATGCGGCAAAAGCGCCTAGCGCGCCGCTGGTGGGTGTGTGCGAATCACGCAGCGCGAGCAGCGTGCCGGGGCCTACG
>CAMDDY010000462.1 GCA_945893125.1 Bordetella parapertussis | reverse complement strand
ACGTAGGCCCGCGCGCATCACCGCCAGCGACAGCGTGGCTTTCTCACCATCGACTTCCGGCGCGCCTTGTCCACGAACGGCAGTAGCGAATTCTTCCAGTTGATCGACGAAGGTGTCGATCTTGTTATAGCTCACCGCTTCGGGTTTGTCCGCGCCGCGTTTCAACCAGCGCAGTCCCGTGTGCAGGTCGTAATAGGCGCTGGCATCCTTGCCGTAGATGTTCATCAGATAATAATCGGAAGCGGAGGCGTAGCTCGCGTTCACGGTGGAGAGAGCGCCGTTCTCGTGCTCAAGGATCAGGCTTGCGACGTCCGGGTTGTCGCCGGGCAGCACCAGTTGTGCGCTGCGGCCACTCACTGCTTTGACCGGCCCCATCAGGTAGGTGAGCACGTCAACATAGTGTATGCCGATTTGCAGCATCACGCCGCCGGGCATGCCCGCCGCCTGATAGCGCCACGAATTCAAGTCAATTTTGCCGAGCCGGTCACGGCTGATGTTGCTCTCGGCATTGACCAATTTGCCGAAGATGCCCGCGTCAATCTGCTGTTTGATCCAGCGGAACTGACCTTCGCGCCGGCGTTGATAGCCCATGCCCAGCACCACGCGCGCTTTGCGGCAGGCTTCGGTCAGCGCGCGGCCATCGGCGAGCGTGTTGGCTATCGGCTTATCGAGAAACACATGTTTGCCGGCTTGGGCTGCGGCGATGGTGGTCTCGCGGTGTACGCTGTTGGGTGTGGTGTTGATGATGGCGTCGATATTTTTATCGGCGAGGATCGACTCGTAACTGGGTGCTGCGGCACAGGCATATTTTTTCGCGAAGGCGCTGCGCTTTTCTTCCGAGCGCGTGTAGCAGGCGACGATGTTGATCTTGTCCGTCTTTTGAATCGCATCGGCGAGCACGTCCGACCACCACCCCATGCCGAGGCAGGCGACGTTGATGGGCTTAAAAGTCATATTATGTAAGTATTTGTTTTTAAACAATTATTTATCGTCTATTTTAAAGCTTGCGCCGATGGATTCCAGCGCCGTGCGCGCCACGCGATCATCAAACTCCCAGGTGCCGCCCGACACGCCTATGCCGCCGATGCATTCACCTTCAACGATGATCGGATAGCCGCCTTCGGTGGCTGTCCAGCGCGCTGGGCCGGCGGCGAGTGCCAAGCCGATGGCGTGGATGGTGTCGAGCGCTTGGCCCTGCGCGCCTTTCGCCATGGTCGGGCGCTTGTTCGACGCCGCGCACACCGCCTTGGTGGTGGACGAATGCACGGTGTGAAAACGCCCGCCGTCCATGCGCTCCATCGCGATCAGGTTGCCGCCCGCGTCGGAGATTGCCACGGCAATCGGAATGTTTTCTTTTTCAGCGATGCCCATCGCGGTGGACATCATCTTGCGCGCGCCGGCTAGGGTTAGGCGTTTGGCGTTGGCTACGTACATATTTCACCTATCTGAGAATGAACGGGTTGGGAACTTCGGTTGCGGTGGAAATCCACACGCTCTTGGTTTGCAGATACTCGTAAATCATGTCCTGTCCGCTTTCGCGTCCGAGGCCGGAACGCTTGTAGCCGCCGAACGGCGACATATAACTCACCGCGCGATAGGTGTTGACCCACACCGTGCCGGCTTGCAAACGCTCGGACATCATAAACGCGCGGCGCATGTTCTGCGTCCACACGCCGGCGGCCAGGCCGTAGACCACGTCGTTGCCGATATGGATGGCTTCTTCTTCATCCTTAAACGGAATCACCGACAGCACCGGGCCGAAGACTTCTTCCTGCGCGATGCGCATGCTGTTTTTCACGCCGCCAAAGATGGTGGGTTCGACAAACCAGCCGTTGCCGCATTCGGGTCTTGTCGCCTTGGCGCCACCCAACAGAGCCTTCGCCCCTTCGTTTTTTGCGATATCCAGGTATTTGAGAATCTTTTCAAACTGCGGTTTGTTGGTGACCGGGCCGACTTGTGTATCCAGACTCATCGGGTCGCCCATGCGCGCGGTTTTGGCGAAGGCAACGAGCTTTTCAACGAACTGATCGTGGATGCTTTGCTGCACCAGCAGGCGCGATCCCGCGATGCAGGTCTGCCCGGTGGCGGCGAAGATACCGGAGATAACGCCTTTCACCGCGTTGTCGAGATGCGCGTCGTTGAACACAATGTTTGGCGACTTGCCGCCAAGCTCCATGCTGACTTTTTTCAGTCCGCGCGCGGCGGCTTCGTAGATTTTGGTGCCGGTGGCATCCGAGCCGGTAAACGCCACCTTCGCCACCAGCGGATGCTCCACCAGCGGCGTGCCGACTTCCGCGCCAAAGCCTGTGACCACATTCACCACGCCTGGCGGAAAACCGGCGGCTTCGACGAGTTTCATGAATTCCAGCGCGGAGGCCGAAGTGTATTCCGAGGGCTTGATCACCACCGTGTTGCCGGCAGCGAGCGCGGGAGCGAGCTTCCACGCGATCAGCAGCAGCGGCGAATTCCACGGAATAATCATCGCGATCACGCCCAGCGGCTCGTGACGCGTGAAGTTGAAGGTGTCGGGCTTGTCGATGGGGATCACCGAACCCTCGATCTTGTCCGCGAGGCCGCCGAAGTAGTAATACCACTGCGCCATGTACGCGGTCTGCGCGCTCATTTCGGCGTAGAGCTTGCCGTTGTCTTTAACCTCGATCTCGGCGAGGAATTTGGATTTTTCGGTGATGAGGTCTCCAAGCTTGCGCAAGAGTGCACCGCGTTTGCTGGCGTTGCACTTCGGCCATTCGCCGCTGGTGAAGGCCTTGCGTGCGGCTTGTACGGCGCGGTCGGCATCCTGCGCGTTGCCGCGCGGGATTAGCGCCCAGGGTTTGCCTTGGAACGGATTGTCGGATTCGAAGTGGGCGGCGGAGGTGGCGTCGGTCCACTTGCCGTCGATGTACATCTGGTATTTCGTCAGAGTTGAGGCAGGCGTGTCCATGGTCGATTTCCTCAAAAAAGCCGTCCCTCAACCCGCCCCCTGTCCCGGTGGGAGCAGGGGAAGGTCAGGGAACGTTGTTAACCGTCAATCAAAAGCCTTCGCGCCCAGCAACGCCTCACGAAACCGATTCTTGATATGCGTACCGTCGCGCAGCCGGATCGACATGGGATAGCGCGCCGCATTCACCTTGATATCCAGAAACACCGGCCCCGGCGTGTTGTAGAGCTTGGGTATCCAGGCTTTGACTTCGGGCAGGGTGGACACCGTTCCGGTCGTGCCGAAGCCCGAGGCTTTTGCCACGCCCGCCAAGTCAACGCCGCGGCTGGTGTGCGTGGGCTGCATGCCAGTTTCGGAGTAGAGCTCGTTGTCGATGACAATGATGGACAGGTTGCGAATTTTTTCCGCGCCGATGGTGGCGAGCGAGCCCATGCCCATCAGCATTTCGCCGTCGCCGGTTATCACCAGCACGCGGCGTTTGGGTTGCGCTAACGCGAGACCCACGCCGATCATCGCGGCGCCGCCCATGCCGCCCCACAGATAAAAGGTATTCGGATGATCCACCGTGCCGGCGTCGTAGCACGACGAACCGAGGCCCGTGACGAGCAATGAGTCACCGCGCTCGGCTAAGATGGTTTTGACCGCGCCGCGCCGGTCCAGATTGGATTTCTTTGTGGTCGCCATGTTATTTGCTCCAGTCTTTAAAGCCGACCACGCGCTGGCCGATCAGCACCGCCACTGCGCGGCTGGTTTGAAACGCCATCATGCCCGCCGCGAATACGGTTTCGCCGACGAGGGCGCGGTCGTTGACGTGCTGCACCACCACGCCGATGTCGTTGAACACGCTGGGCGTGCTTTGCCCCATGGGCAATTGCCATGGATTAAATTCGCCCCACTCGCCGCGCATGGTCACCAGCATCAGCAGCGGAAAGCGGCACTCGCGGATGGTGCCGAGCATGTTGACGCAGTTGCCCACGCCGGAGCTTTGCATCAAGAGCGCGCCGCGATCCCCGCCCAGCCACGAGCCGGCAAGCATGGCCACGCCTTCTTCCTCGGTGGTCAGCGAAATGGCGCGCATGTTTTTATCGGCGTGACAGCTTTTGATGAGCTGCGTGTGGCCGGCGTCGGGCACGTAGGCGATCTGCCGGATGCCGATTTGTTTGAAGACGTTGTAGATGTCCAGCGGCCACGTTGGTGGCGAGGGTGGTGCTGGTTTTTTAGTTGCTTTCAAGTGGAACCTCCGTTTAAATCAAAAAAATCTTCGTCTCTGGTCAGCGTGAGGGAAATGATTGTACTTTAAGTAAGCGTGACGTATGCTGTGAGTTATGAACGAGTTGCCGGATCAACTGCCGAATCTGTCGAGCTTTAGCCACGAGCAGAAGGACGAACTGATCCGCATGTTGTTTCCACT
>CAMDDY010000461.1 GCA_945893125.1 Bordetella parapertussis | reverse complement strand
CTGAATCCCACACGCGGCTGACTGTAACCCTCGCGCGCGCGCCAGCCGGGATATTTGAGGATGAAGTTGTTCAGACCGCCGCCGGTGTCGTATTCAAGTTTCTGGCCGGGATTGCGCTGCATCCATTCGGCGCGCAATTCTGGGCCGGTTTTGTACCACGGCACTTTGTTGAACCACACACGCTTCGCGTATTGCCGGCGCCACGGTGTGTGTTTCATCTCCGGCCACATGTCGTCAGCCTTTTGAATATTGAAACGGTAATTCATTTTCCAGAATTCGCGCCCGAGGATGTCGCCAAAGATGAACAGGCGTCCGTCGATAATTTCAAATTCAGTCGGGTCGGTGCCAAGCTTGATGCCGTAGGCCGCGCCGTTGGAACAGAAGGCGCCGTATTGCGGCTCGTATTTCGCTGGCGCTTTCAGAAACGTGTCGCGGTGATTTTCGTTGAGAAAATAATAGGTTTTGTTGTCGTGGGTGGCGGTGATGTTGGGGTAGCCGCGCATCGGTTTTCCCAGGGTGAAGTAGGCTACCGGATCGTGACCGAGCAGCATGACGTCTCGCCCTTCTTGGTCTTTCAGCGTCGCGTTGATGGTGCCGCAGCCGGAGAGTGCCGCCAGCAGCCACAGTGCCAGCAGTAATCGCAAAACAAGATGCACTGGCGCGGTTACTACCACGGCGCCTGCACCACCTCGCCCTTGATCGTGGTGCGGTGCATGATGCGCCGCTGTTTGACGTCGATCTCGGTGCGGTAATGCATGCAGCAGCGGTTGTCCCACAAAATACAATCACCCACTTGCCAGTAGTGCGTCCACGAATATTTTTCCTGCGTCGCGTGCGCCCACAGTTTGTCGAGCAGGGCTTCGCTGTCGGCGGTCGACAGGTCGTGTATGTAGTTGGAGGGCCACACGCGGCGGCGGCCGAGATACAGCGCGCGGCGGCCCGTTACCGGATGCACGCGCACCAGCGGGTGGGAGGGGCCTTCGACTTCCTCCGGCTTGGTCGGCAGCGTAACACCGGGGCGCAGCACGCCCGCGCTGTTGCGGCTGGAATCATGCACCTGTGATTTGCCTTCGATGGCGCGTTTCAAGTCATTCGGCAAATCGTCGTAAGCGCGATACTGATTGTTGAACGAGGTGTCGCCGCCGCCATTGACGGGCACTTCCAGCGAATACAGCATGCTGCCCGCAGGCGGTGTTTTTACATAGGAGTTGTCGGTGTGCCACACCACTTCGTAACTGCCCAGCCCCCCGTTGTCCATCACCGGCTTGCCGTCGCGGCCGATGTTGGAAATGATACTCACACTCGGGTGGCGCGAAATCATGAATTCATCATCCACTTTTTCGCCGACGTTCAAGTGATACTTGCGCGCGGCGGCTTCGTGTGGCGGGCCGAATACGCCGGAGACCGCCATCAACTGATCGTCGTTGATTTTTTGCCCGCGCCAATAGATCACCATGTGCTCGGCCCACGCCTGACGCAGGGCTTGTTTTACATCGTCGGGAATCGGTAGCGACAAATCCATGCCCTGAATTTCCGCGCCGACCGCCTTGCCTGCGGGCACGACTTTAAAGGTGGCGAGCGTGTTGGCGCTGACGCGAGTGCGGGCCGGCGAAGCGGCTTGGGCAGTGGCTTGCATGGATGTGCTCCGTTGAAGTTCGCTGAACATTCATTCTGTGCGCGCTGATTGCCGGCGTCAAGGAAAGCGCGACAGGCGCCGCGGTTTAGCGCAAGCCGAGATTCGCCCGCGAGAGCACGCTGTCAAGCTTCTCATAATCCTTGAGGATCGTATTGCGGAACTCGGCGGGTGTCGCCGGCGCGGACGCTTCCGAGCCGTCGGCCACCAGCCACTTGGCGACATCCGGTGCATTCATGCCGCGGCTCACCACGTCGTTCAGCGCGGCCACGATGGCGGGCGGCGTTCCCGCCGGCGCAAACAGCGCGTACTTGTTGAGGACTTCGAAGCCGGGCAATGCGGATTCGGCAATCGTTGGCACATCCGGATAAATGCTCGCCCGGCGCAGCCCGGATACCGCCAGCGCTCGCAGTTTTCCGGAACGCACGTACGGTGCGCTCGATATCGTGCCGGCGAACATCAGATCGAGCCGCCCCGCCAGTATGTCCAGCAATGCCGGTGGCGCGCCCTTGTAGGGCACGTGCGTCATGTCGATGCCTGCCATGGCCTTGAAGCGCTCCATGCCGATATGGCCGTTTGATCCGCTGCCCTGCGATCCAAATGAAAGCGCGCCGGGTTTTTTCTGCGCATGCGCGATCAATTCCTTGACCGTTCGCGGCGGCAGCGCAGGCGTGACGGCCATCACGTACATCTGCGACGACATTTGCACCACCGGTACGAAGGTCTTGCGCACATCGTAGGCAACCCGCTTCAATACGCCGAGCAGGATCAGCGTGTCGGAGGCGCCGAGCAACGTATAGCCGTCGGCGGTGGCCTGCGCCGCAAGATCGAGCGAGATCACGCTGCCCGCGCCCGGACGATTATCGATAACCACCGATTGCCCGAAGTGATCGCTCAGCTTGCGCCCGGCGGCGCGGGTTACGGCGTCAAGCGCGCCGCCCGCCACATTGCCGACGATGATGCGGATAGGACGTTCCGGATAGCTTTTTACCGTTTGCGCCTGTGCCTGTGCTTGCGACGCCGCGGCTACACCCAGCGCGACGGACAAGGTTTTCAGCAAGCCGCCGAAGGAGCGGAACATAGGGTTTCCGGCCGTCATGCTTTTCAGATTGCCACGCACGAGCGCTACGGCGCCGGCACCGGCGGCAGCTTCTTGCCCTTGAAGGCGTGAAAGTAATTGTAATCCACCGCGCGATTCAGTCCGTGGCGCATGGCTTCGATAATGTGCGCATCCTCGGCGTCGATGTTTTCCAGATTGATGTCGGGGCCGAATTCCTTGATCAACCACTTGGCGATATCGAATCGGTCCGCGCCCGGCCCGCATTCGATCACCAGTTTTTCCGGGCCGACGCCGCGCATCAGGCGATGGATTGCATCCGTGCCTTTTTGAATCACCAGCGCCACGTCGGTTTTTTCCACCACGATCATGATGGCCCCGGCATCGATATCGCGTTTGGCCATTTCGATGGCCTCCGCCGGATCGAGCGGCTGATCGGGAAATTTTTTGCCGAGTTCGGTGAATACTTCCATGCCCATTTTGACGCCGGTCTTGATGGCGTTGATGCGATCCTGCGGCGTGATGTCGATGGAATCTTCGCTCACTTCAACGCCCTTGAAGCCGAGCTCGACGCAGCGCGCCATGAATTGCGGCAGCTTGCCCTGCACCACGGCCACCTCGAACGGAATGCCGCCGGGCAATGTGTGGATGCCCGCCGCGTTGTAGATGGCGTTTTTTTGCTGAATGAATTCAGCCGAGTCGCGCCACATCACCCCGACGTGATCGGGGATTTTCATGTGATCGACGATTTCGCCGATGGTCTGTACCAAGTCGCGCGTCTGCGCCAGCGACTTGGCCTTGTCGCTGACCACCGTGATGCCCCGCGTGCGCGGTTTCAGGTGGCGCGGCGGGCGGGCGAGAAAGTCAAACGCGGGTTGGCTCATGGTGATCCTGTGAGGTGAAGAATGAGAATAACGAATAGGAGGGGCAAGGCGGGGTGAATGAATCGCTTTATCATACGCTTGTAAAATACGCGGACGGCGCAGCAATGCGCGAATCAGCGGGCGTGCCGCACTCAACCGGGACTTAGTCCGGCGTCCCTCACCACCTTGCTCCATTTTGTAATCTCTGACTGGAGGTAAGTTCGGAATTCCACTGGTGAAATGCCAAGCACTTCCATGCCTTGCCTGGCCATCCAGTCGCGAATGTCGGGTGATCGAACGGTCATGATGATTACGTCGTGCAATTTGGCGATTACCGCCGCAGGCGTGCCGGCCGGTGCGAGGATGCCATACCAATTGATCGCCTCGTAGCCGGCGAGTCCCGATTCGGCAATGGTTGCCACCTGCGGCAACGCCTCGACTCTTTTGAGGGAAGTTACGGCCACGGGCGACAAACGTCCGCCGCGAATCTGGGGCAGTGCCGTCTGGGTCACCAAAAACAGCATGTCCACATGCCCGCCGATCAGTTCCGTCAGTGCCGGGCCTCCGCCCTTGTAGGGCACGTGCGTGAGGTTGAGGCCGGCCATGCTCTTGAGCAGTTCGCCCGCCAGATGGGTGGTGCTTCCACTGCCCGCCGAGGCAAAATTGATTTTTCCCGGCTGGCTCTTTGCGAGCACGATCAATTCCTTGATGGATTTGAAAGGTGCGTTGGGCCGGCTAAGCAATACCTGCGGTGACGCCCCGAACAGGGTCACGGTTGCAAACGAGTTGACGGGGTGAAAGTT
>CAMDDY010000460.1 GCA_945893125.1 Bordetella parapertussis | reverse complement strand
ATTTCGACTTGATGCACATCGACATGACGGTAACGCTCACCGATGGCCGCGTGCTCAAACAGCGCGTGGATAAATTATCGGGATGGGTGGGTTCGCCGCTCACGCGCGAACAGCGCATGAAAAAATTTCACTCGTGCGCGCGCCGCGTGCTGACCAAAGACAAAGCCGATCTCATTGTGGATATGGTAGAAAATATAGAACAAAAACAATATGTTACGGAATTGATGGCGCTGGTACGCGCGTAGCCGGCATGCGACACCATTTACACTACGGCTTGATCATCGCTGCTACGTTCGGCACTGCCGGTGCGTATGCCGCCGATGCAACGTCGGACAAATATCCCACCAAACCCATCCGCTTCATCATGCCCTATCCGGTGGGCGGCAGCATCGACCTCGGTGGACGCACCGCCGCGCAGCAGGTCGCGGAAAACATCGGCTATCAAATCGTGATCGACAACCGCACCGGCGCGGGCGGCACGTTGGGCGCGGAACTGGGCGCGCGCGCAAGCCCCGACGGCTACACCATCGTGATGGGCGGGACCGGTACGCTGGCGATCAGTCCCGGCATGAGCCGCAAGCTCGGCTACGACGTGACGCGTGATTTCGCGCCGATTAGCTTGCTCGCCACCACGCCGTATGTGCTGGTGGTGCCGCCATCGCTGCCGGTGAAATCCATCAAGGAGTTAATTGCGCTGGCACAGGCGCAACCGGGCAAAGTGATTTACGCCTCCGGCGGCAGCGGCAGTGCGCCGCACCTGATTGGCGAAGTGTTTCGCCTGCGTGCGGGCGCGGATTTTTTGCATGTGCCGTATAAGGGCAGCGTGCCGGCGAAAATTGATTTGATGGCGGCGCGCGTGCAACTGTTTTTTACCGGCGTGCCATCGGTGGTTGCGGAATTGAAGGCGGGCACCTTGCGCGCGCTCGGTGTGACCAGCGCCAAGCGTTCGGCGTCGTTGCCCGATGTGCCATCGATCGCCGAGGCGGGCGTCCCCGGCTTCGATGTGAGCCCGTGGTTCGGCATACTCGCACCGGCGCTCACGCCACCGGCGATCGTCGCGCGCCTGAACACGGAGTTCGTCAAAGCCTTGCAGACCCCCAGTGTGCGCGACACCATGCTGCGCAACGGATTCGATATTGTCGGTAACCGTCCGGAGGCATTCGCCGCGTTTATTGCTTCCGAGCGCAAGCAATGGGCGGAAGCCATACGCATCTCTGGCGCGAAAGTCGAATAAGGCTCGCTGCGAGTTCGTATCATAACTATTTGTTTTTATTGATATTTTTGGAGTCCTTCATGAGTGCGGAACTTGAGAATTTAAAAAAATGGATCGGCGAACAGGAAACCGGCGTCGATCACGTCACCATTCCGTTTGTGCATCGGCTGTCGGCAACACTGGATCGCGATGATGCGTTTCCGAAAAACGGCGACGTGTTGCCGCCCGGCTGGCACTCAAGTTTGTTTCCGCGCGTGGTGCGGCATTCGCAAATCGGCCCGGACGGGCATCCGGCGCGCGGCGATTTTCTGCCGCCGGTACCGCTGCCGCGCCGCATGTTCGCCGGTAAGCGCAGCACCGTCAGCGGCGATCTGCGTATCGGCGACGAATTGAACCGCGTGTCGACGATCAAGGACGTAACCATCAAAACCGGGCGCACCGGGCAGATGGTTTTTGTCACGGTAAAAACCGAAATCAGCAGCACGCGCGGGCTGGCCGTCAGCGAAGAGCAGGATATTGTGTATCGCGCTGACCCGGACAAAAACGCACCCTCGCCTCCACCGCAGCCTGCCCCCGGTACTGCGGTGTGGAAAAACATTGTCACGCCCACCGAAGTGATGTTGTTCCGTTACTCCGCGCTGACGTTCAATGGCCATCGTATTCATTACGATCATCCGTATGTGACCCAAACCGAAGGCTATCCGGCGCTGGTAATGAACGGCGGACTGACCACGCTGCTGGTGTACGAGCTTGCGCGCGCGCATGCGAAATCACCGATCAAATTCATCAGCTCGCGCAATGTGCGTCCGATGTTCGCCAACCGCCCGATCACCATTTGCGGTGAACCGTCCGCTGACGGCAAAAGCGCGAAGCTGTGGACGCAGGACGACACTGGTGCCTTGAGCTTGAGCGCCACCGCGGAGTTTGCATAATGGCGGGTGGGCCGCTGGAAGGCGTGCGCATTGTTGACCTGACTTCGGTGGTGGTGGGGCCGCTCGCCACGCAGGTCATGGCGGATCACGGCGCGGATGTGATCAAGGTCGAAGCGCCGAGCGGCGACATCGTGCGCACGCTCGCGGGCAAGGGGCGCAACCCGCATATGTCGGGCAAGTTTCTGCATTTGAATCGCAACAAGCGCAGCATCGCGCTGGATCTCAAACAGCGCGCCGCCCACGACGCGCTGCTGAAAATTTTATCCACCGCCGACGTGATGATCTGGAACATGCGGCCACCGGCGATGAAGCGGTTAAAGCTGACCTATGAAGACGTGTGCAAGGTCAACCCGAAAATCATCACCTGCGGCATGTACGGCTTCGGACAGGGCGGGCGTTACAAAGACAAGCCTGCGTACGACTCGATCATTCAGGGATCAGCCGGTTTCGCCGCGTTGCTGCAAATGGCGACCGGCGAGCCGCGTTACCTGCCGATGGTGGTGGCCGACCGCACGGTGGGGCTGATCGCGGTGCAGATGATTTTGATGGCGCTGTATCACCGCGAAAAAACCGGCTACGGGCAAGCCATAGAACTGCCGATGTTCGAGAACATGGTGAAAGCCACGCTTGAAGAACACATGTACCTGAAGACCTTCGTGCCACCGCTGGGCGAGATGGGCGATCCGCGCCTGGTGGATCCGCAGTCGCGCCCGCTGCCCACCAAGGACGGCTACATCTGCATCTCCGCCAACACCAATGCGCAGGCGTTCGCTGTGTTTGACGCCATCGGCAAGCCGGAACTTAAAACCGATCCGCGCCTGAGCACGGTCGCGGCACGCTTCAAAAACACGGCGGATTATTTTTCCATACGCGCCGAGGGACTGAAACAAAAGACGACTCAGGAATGGATGGAGATTTTTGACCGCACCGACGTGCCGGCGATGCCGTTTCAGACGCTGGAGCAGATCATGGAAGACCCGCATCTCAATGACGTGGGCTTCTTTGAAACCATCGACCATCCGAGCGAAGGCAAAATCATCAACATGAAATTGCCCAACAAACTGTCGCGCGGCGCGCGCACGGATTTTCGTGCGGCACCGAAGATCGGGCAGCAGAGCGTGGAGATTTTGCGCGAGGCGGGGTTTGCCGACGCGGATATCGCCGCGCTGGTAGCCTCGGGCGCTACGCTGGATGGCGGCAAAAATTAGTTAATCGCGCGCTTGAACGGCTGAATCGTTAAGGCATAATCTCCCTCCCGACGCCTTTCCCGACCACCTTCCCACTTAACCTTTACACACACAAGAGGCCCAAAATGCAGTTGATTACGAAACGTTTTTCCCTATGGCTTGCCGCCGCGACCCTGTTGTTTTGCGCCGCCGCGCAGGCGCAGAACAAGGAATTCACCCCCTCCGTCGGACAGGAAGGCAAGGATGTGATCTGGGTGCCCACGCCGGTCGCGCTGGTGCAAAAGATGCTCGATATGGCCAAGGCCACCGCCAATGATTACGTGATCGACCTCGGCTCGGGTGATGGCGTCACGGTCATCAACGCCGCCAAACGCGGCATCCGCGCGCTCGGCATTGAATACAACCCCGACATGGTGGAGCATGCCAAGCGCAACGCGCAAAAAGAAGGCGCTGCGGTCGGAGGCCGCGCGGAATTCGTGCAGGGCGATATTTTTCAAACCGATTTCAGCAAGGCCACGGTGCTGACGATGTATCTGCTGCCGAGTTTGAATCTGAAACTGCGTCCGACGATTCTGAATATGAAGCCGGGCACGCGCATCGTGTCGCACGCGTTTACCATGGGCGACTGGGAAGCCGACCAGACCGATAACGTGGAAGGCCGTACGGCGTATTTGTGGATCGTGCCGGCAAAGGTGGATGGCGCATGGCGCATGGACGGCGGCGACATCACGTTCAAGCAAACCTTCCAGAAGCTCGAAGCCACAGTGGGCGGCAAGGCCATCACCAGCGCCAGCCTGCGCGGCGATGCGATTACGTTCTTGGTGGACGGTCGTGAATACAGCGGCAAAGTCACCGGCGAGCGCATGGAAGGCACGGTCAAAGGCGGCACGGCGGGCAAGTGGAGCGCCGCGCGCGTGCGATAGAATTTCTGCACGCATTTTTTTATTGGTTAAATAGCGCAGCCGCAGGTTGCGCTATTTTTATTGGCCACGGGAGTGTTTGGTAATGTCCAAAGCATCACAAGTCGTCAT
>CAMDDY010000459.1 GCA_945893125.1 Bordetella parapertussis | reverse complement strand
CGCCGATGGAGCACGTCAAAAAAGTGGGGCCTACCGCATGGTTCCAGGCGTATCTTCCCGGCGAGCCGGACATCATCATTCCGCTGGTGGAGCGCGCACAGGCCACGGGATTTGAAACCCTGGTGCTCACGGTAGACGTGCAAATGGGCGCGAATCGCGAGAACAACGTTCGCGCGGGCTACAGCTCGCCGTTGAAACCGACGTTGCGGCTGGCGTGGGACGGCATGATAAGACCGCGCTGGCTGCTCGGCACCTTTGCCCGCACCATACTTAATCACGGCATGCCGCACCTCGAAAACATGGGCTTCCCGCGCATACCGATCCTCGGCAACATCGATCGCCCGCGCATGGGGCGCGACGGTCTGAACTGGGAACACGTCGAACTGATGCGCAAAATCTGGAAAGGCAACCTCGTGTTAAAAGGTGTGCTGTCACGGCACGACGTGCGCATCGCGCGCGAAAGCGGCGTCAACGGCATCATGGTTTCCAACCACGGCGGGCGCCAGCTTGACGGCACCATCGCGCCGTTTCGCGCGCTGCCGGGCGCACGCGCCGAAGCGGGCGACATGGCGATCATGATGGACAGCGGCATCCGCCGCGGCACCGACGTATTAAAAGCGCTCGCCATGGGCGCGGATTTTGTGTTTGTCGGCAGACCGTTTCTGTATGCGGCCTCGATTGCGGGCGAAGCCGGTGTGCGCCATGCCGCCAAACTGCTGCGCGAAGAAATCAGCCGCAACATGGCGATGCTGGGGGTTTCGACGATGGCTGAAATGACGCGGGATTTTCTGGCGCCGCGCCGGGGGGAGATTTAGTAGTAAACCGACCGCCCCGCCCCGCCCGATGCCACCACCAGTTCACCGCTGATAGCCCACGATTTATCCGATGCCAGAAACGCCGTGACGAACGCTACTTCCGACGCATCAACCATGCGGCAGATGGCATTGCCGCGCGGCGCATCGGGCGCATAGGCGCGTTTTTCGGCTTCTTCGGCTGTCACACCCAATTCAGCAGCGCGCGCGGCCAACATGTGCGGGGTGCGCTCGGTGCGTGTGGCGCCGGGGTGGATACAGTTCACCGTGATGCCGAAACGGCCTAACTGGTCCGCGAGCGTTTTGGTGTAATGCACCAGCGCGGCGTTGCGCGCACCGCCGCTTAAGTTGCCGGTGCTGCGCGCATTGTTGCCGCCGATGCTGATGATACGGCCCCACCCGGCTTGTTTCATATGCGGGATCGCCGCGCGGGCGCAGCGTAACGCGCCCATGTATTTCACGTTGAAATCGCTCAACAGCACTTCGTCGATCACGGTTTCAATGGGGCCGGTAGCACCGGCGGAACCGCCCGGCGCCGCACCACTGTTCACCAGGATATGCAACCCGCCGAATTGCGCGACCGCTTCGGCAACCATGGCTTCGACCTGCTCTTTGCGGGTGACATCCGCAGCCAAGGCGATGACACGCCCGCCTGTTTCGGCGCTGAGTTCCTTTGCGGTGGCTGCGAGTTGATCCTTGTTACGCGCGACGATGGCCACGTTGACGCCTTCGCGGGCAAACTCCCGTGCTATTGCTTTGCCGATGCCCTGACTGCCGCCGGTGATGATGGCGTGTTTCCCTTTCAGGCCTAAATCCATGGTGATTTCTCCACTTAATCTATCTTCTTATACCCGCTCACGTTCGCAAACGGCGGCTTGCGGTCGATCTGCAAATCAACCTCGGCGCTGTTCAGGCAAATCTGCAGCATGGAGAAATAGCCCACCGAGCCGATCAAGTCCACCAGCGTGCGCTCGCCGAAAATCGCGCGTGCTTCATCGAACGTTTTTTTGCTGACGAAATGATTTTCCAGCGCTTCCATCGCGAAGTTGTAATAAACACGCTCGTCGTCGGCCTTGAAATTGGGCTTTTTACCGGCGGCGAGGTCGTTCACCACATCCGCGGGAATGCCCGCAGCCAGCGCTTTATCCACATGTGCGTTCCAGGAGAACTCCGCATCCCAGTAGCGGGCCGTCACCAGGATGCCGAACTCGCGCAGCTTTACCGGCAACCCGCAATCAAAACGCATGTAGTTGCTGACGGCGGACACTTTTTCAAACAACTCCGGGCTGTGGATCCACACATCGTACGGCCCCGCAAGGCGGTCACGCCGGGCATTGTGTTTGTCGGCGACCTCTTTTTGCCGCGGCGTGAATTGGTCGGACGTTAATTTCGGCAGGCGCATAGGGTTTACCTTTGAGTTATTGTAAAAAAATCAGGCGGCAGCGGGCCGCTTCCATCCGAGCCACTTTACGAAAGCCGCGCCCATCACCAGTTCAAGATCGCGGCCCTTCAACCACGGTATTTCTTCGGTAAACATCGTCACGCACTGGCGATAGGGTATCGGCATGCGCGTGATGTCGGTGCCCCAGAAGCAGCGCTCGGGACCGAATGCCTCGATGATCTGGCGCAAATAACCGTGGATGTTTTTGTACGGATACGACGCGCTCGACGTGCTCGGTGCGCCCGACAACTTGACCGCGACATTGGGTAATTTCGCGAGCGCCAGCATCTCCGGCAGGTCCTTATAAGCCGCGTCATCCTTCGCAGCGGCTCTGCCGCCGCCGCGACCGATATGGTCGATGTGCAGCTTCAGCCCGGGATATCGCTGCGCGATTTTTCCCAGCGCCGCGATATTGCCGCCGCTGGCCAGTAGCCCTATGCGCATATCCGCCTTTTCGCTCGCCGCCCAGAACCAGTCGAGCGAGCCATCGGTCCACCAGGATTTTTGATGCGATTCGCTCAAGGTAAAACGAAAGCCCCGCATGCCCGGCCGTTCATGCCAGCGCGCGACGATGTTCTCGCGATCGGGGCTGGTCAAATCAAAATGCCCAAGGATGCAGAATTTCTCCGGATGTTGACGCACGGCTTCGACGGCATAAGCGTTGGACGGTTCGCCGAACGCGCTGGGCGGATGAATCACCGCGCCATCGACACCCGCCGACGCCATTTCGGCCACGGCGTCGTCTATCGAATAGGTGGGGTTCTGGCGATGATGGGAACTCATTTTCCCGTTTTGCCAGATGTGAATTTGTGAATCGACGATCAGCATGGACTACTCCGTTAGATACTTCTTTATTTCAACAAATCGTACGTAGGATGGGTACTGGCCAGTACCCATCCTACGTACGACGGATTGCCTCGTGTAATTCCGCTGTTACGGCTGCAACACTTCCGCGCCCGGACGCGCATCCAGTTCGCAGGCGTTTGCCGTCATCGCGAGCAAGGTGTAATAGCCGATGGTGCCGGTGAGTTCAATCAACTGCTCCTTGCCGAAGCGCTGCTGCACGGCCTGCATGGCCTCGGCGCTGACGCGGTGCTTGTGGATGAGATCACGGGTGAAATCGACAATTTGCGCGTCTTCGGGCGGAAGCCCGCGCGAGTGTTTTTCGCGGATAGCGGTAATGGTCGATTCCGGCACCTTCTGGCTGCGCGCGGAATCGGTTTGCGCGCCCCACACGTATACCGCGTCGAATTCGCGCGCCACCGTCATCGCGGCCAGCACGCGCACACGCTTGTCGAGCTTGCCCTCGAAGCGCACGTAGCCGCCCAGCGGCACCAGATGCTGGGCCAGCGGCGGACAGTGCATCAACATGGTGAACGGCCCGTGAATGGAGCCGCGGCTCTTGATAATGCTGTCCGCGATCGCGTGGTACTCTGCGGGCACTTGTTCTTTTTTGGTTATGGATTCCAGTCTGGCCATGTCGCTTTACTCCCTTGAATTAATTATTTTTTCGAACGCGGCAATCAGATTACCTTGCGCTCCCGAAACCCTTGTATCTCCGCCGCACTGTAGCCAATTTCTTTCAACATCGCGTCGTTATGCTCGCCCAGCTCCGGCGCGACGCCGATCTTCGCGGGGGTTGCGGAAAATTGCCACGGCGAGCCATGCACCTTCAACTTCTTGCCGTGCTTGGGGTATTCCACTTCGGTGATGTAGCCGTTCGCCAGCACATCCGCGTCGTCGGCCGCTTCCAGCAGCGTGTTGATCGGCGCTGAAACAATATCCGCCGCGCGCAGTATCGCCACCCACTTGTCGCGCGGGCCGGTGGCGAAGAGATTATCGAGTGTCTTGAGCAGTGTTTCGCGCAGATCGTCATTGCCGATGACCACACCCAGCTCCGAAAATCCCGCTGCCGACAGCGCGTCGTAAAAGCCCAGCGCGGTCATGGCCTGCTTCCACTTGGCGGCGCCGTTCATTTGAAACACCAGCGGCTTGCCGTCGATATCATTAAAACTCGCCGACAGACCCGGCCGCTCCGGCGTGCCGTTGACGCGCGCCTGCCCCGTGACGGGGTCTTTGTCACGCCACATCGCCGTGGTCAGCGTCCAGCC
>CAMDDY010000458.1 GCA_945893125.1 Bordetella parapertussis | reverse complement strand
CAGCGCGGGGTTGGCGGTGATCGATGAAAAGCCATCCGAGCCGCCGCATTGCAGACCGATCATCAGATGGCTTGCCGGCACGCGGGTGCGTTTCACTTTGTTGGCTTCGGGCAGCATTTCTTTTACGGCGGCAATACCGGCTTCGATGGTTTTGCGCGTGCCGCCGGTGTCCTGCATGGTGAATAGATGCAGGCGTTCGCCGGCATCGAGCTGTTGCTCCTTCATCAGACCCTTGATCTGATTGCGCTCGCAGCCCAAGCCCACGATCATCGATCCTGCAAGATTGGCGTGGCGCGCGTAGCCTGCCATGGTTCGCCGCAGCAGATTCATCGGCTCGCCGGTCATTTCCATGCCGCAGCCGGTGTCGTGCGAAAACGCGGCGACGCCATCGATGTTGGGGTATTCCGCCAGCCGCTCCGGCGTGAAATATGCCGCGATTTTGTGCGCCACCGTGGCGGAGCAATTCACCGTGGACAGCACGCCGACAAAGTTGCGCGTCGCCACCTGCCCGTTGGCACGCACGATGCCCATGAAACTCGCGCGTTCCGCTTCGGGCACCATCTGCACGGGTTTGAATTCTTCCGCGTACGCGTAGTCGCGGTCGAATTCGCGAAACTGCATATTGTGCGCATGCACGTAGCTGCCCGCTGCGATATCCACGGAGGCAAAACCGATCACCACGTTGTATTTGAGTATCGGCTCGCCCTCGCGAATCGCGCGCGAGGCGACCTTGTGCCCCGCCTGCACCTGACCGCGGCAGGTGAGACCGCCTTCGATTTTTGCGCCGAGTGCAAGGTCAACGCGCGCGATCACCACGTTGTCGGCGTCGTTCAGGCGGATGGTCTTGCCGGTGACGGATTTTTCTTTGATTTCGATCATGGGGGCTCGACGTTATTTATTAAACCGGTCTTCCAGCCAATCCGCCACCGTGTCGCACGCCAGCGTCAGGTAATCGCGCTGGCAATGTTGCGCGCCGCCTTCTGCCGCAGTGAACACGCGCATGGTTTTGTCCTTAGAGGCAATCGCATTGAAGAGTTTTTCCGCGTCGGCGGTGGACACTTGCGCATCTTCCGCGCCGTGCAGCAGCAAAAACGGCACAGTGACTTTGCCGGCGACATCGCCACTTTTGAAACCGTCGAGTTTTTTCAGCGCTTCGTCGTAGGTTTCAACGCCGCAGGCCCACAGCAAGTGTTCCGCCGGCACCGGGAGTGCTGCTTCCTTGATTTTTTGCAGGCGCTTGACCCAGGTGGCGTGGTAATCCCAGATCGGCCCCCACGCGATGCACGCGGCAAAGCGGCTATCCATCGCGGCGCAGCGCGGCGCGTAATAACCGCCGAGGCTCATCGAGAGAATGGCGACGCGCTTCATGTCCACGTCGTCGCGGGTTTCGAGGTAATCCAGCGCCGCCGTGCCGGCGATATCGAAGTCGTAACGCATGTGCATGCCGCGAAATCGAATCGCCTCGCCTTGCCCCGGCCCATCCACCAGCAGGCAAGAGAAGCCGCGCCGCACCAGATCGGGCACGCCGCGCAAGTACTGAATTTCTTTTTGCGTGTCAAAGCCGCCGAAGCGCACCACGCACGGCGCGCGTTTGTTTTTGGCATTCTCGGCATGGATGTAATACGCAGCGAACGCGCCGTGCTTGGACGGCAGCTCGACGCACTCGATGCGCGGACGGTCGGTGAGCGCGGCGAATTTGCGAAAGCACTCCAGCGACTTTTTATACGCCGCCATCGCGATGTCGTCTTTGGGTTGGCGCGAGTGGTCGCCGATCTGGTAATAGAAGCACGCGCGAAGATAGTTTTGCGCGGCAGTGAATTTGTGACCCGCAGCCTCGGCGGCCTGCGCGGTTTGCAGGCGCAGGTCCGCGCCCTTCACCCATTCATCGAACCACGCTTCGTCGTCGCCGACTTTATCTTGCAGCCGGCTGCCGATACGCATGACTTCGGAAACCTCCGAGCCGCCGAACGGCGCGGTGGACAGCACCACCAGCATCTCGGCCGACCAGCGGTAGTTGCCGGGGAAATATTGAAAGTGGGAATCAGATCGGATTTCGGGGGCGTTCATCAGTGAGTTCCTTTTCTTTGTTAGTGAGACTTCTCACCCCCACCCTAACCCTCCCCCCTCAAGGGAGAGGGGACTTGCTCCTTCCTCCTTGACGGGGCAAGGGCACACTTGAAGCGAAGCAGAAGGCTGGGATGGGGGTGAAAACGTGACGTGCAAAAAAGTGTCGCTTGAAACTACAAATCAGGCAATGCGAAATTTCTTAATCAGCTTAAGATCAGGCTCCACGCCCAACCCCGGCCCTTGCGGCAAATCATAACAGCCGTTTTTCTTCGGGTTGATCCACTCACCCATCGGCGTCTCTGCAAAATCACAATCGAAGCGCTCGACCACGCTGTCGGCGGCCATGGCGGCGATGCAATGCATCGAGGCAATCAGCCCCGGGCCGAAATACGCCGAGTGCGGCACCACGTTGACGCCAAAGGTTTCGGCGAGCGTCATCACCTTGCGCATCATGGTGACGCCGCCGACCTTGGTCACACTCGGCTGCGCGTAGGTGATCGCATCGTTTTCGAACAGACTCAAAAAATCGTGCAGCATCGCGTTTTCGCCGGCGGCGGTACTGATGCCGCCCACGTCCTGCACTTTGGCGAGGCCGCGATGGTCTTCCGGCGGCCATATCGGTTCTTCGAGCCACTTCGGGTTATACGGCGCCAGCACCTCGGCCATGTGGATCGCCTGATCCACCGTCCACGGGCAGTTGCAATCGATCATGATGGGTATGTCCGGCCCGGCGACTTTGCGCGCGGCCTTCACCGGCGCTTCGGTGACTTCGTGCAGCTTTAAATGTTTGTAGCCGCGCTTTAAGGCGCGCTCGGTGTACATCGCGATTTCTTTGGCGTCACCGTATCGCAGCAGGCTGGCATACGCGGGCAACTCCTTGCGCGGCGAGCCGCCGAGCAGACGATACAGAGGCAGGCCCGCCGCCTTGCCTGCGATATCCCACAGCGCAATGTCGATGGCGGAGAGCGCATACATCGCCGGCCCGTTGCGCCCGGAGCCGGACACGCTGCGTTGCAGACTATCGACCAGCGAGGTGATGTCGGTGGCGTCGCGCCCGATGCACAGCGGCGTGAGCATGTCGTCGATCACCGCTTTGGTGGCGGCGTAAATGCGATGACCGAAGCCCTCGCCCCAGCCGGTGAGGCCTTCGTCGGTGTCCACACGCACCATCAGCGTGTTGATGCTGGTGCGCGGCAGGCCGCTGGCTTTGGGCGCGATCTTGCCCGCGATGAGTATCGGCGTGTTGACGACGATGGATTCGATTTTGGTTATTTTCATTCAGGCGCTCCGGGGTGTGCTGCGCGCACGGCAACAATCACCGGCATGATTTTACAGTACACTCCGCCGCCACCAATGGAGAAATAAGCAATGTCCCGTATCCGACTCATGATCGCCGCCGCCCTATGCATGTTATCCGGCGCCGCGTGGGCGCAGCCGGCCTACCCCAGCAAAGCCATTCGTCTGGTGCTGCCATTCCCGCCCGGCGCGCCGAGCGACATCATCGGTCGCGCGCTGGGCAATAAGCTCTCCGAGCACATGGGCGTCAGCGTGATCGCCGACAACCGTGTCGGCGCGGGCGGCAATATTGGCCTCGGCATCGTGGCGAAAGCGCCGCCCGACGGCTACACCATCGTGGTGACCACGCCCGCCATCGCGCTGAGTCCCTCGCTGTATTTGAACCTGGGCTACGACCCGCAAAAAGATTTAACGCCGATTGCGCGGCTCGCGGCGATAGAAAACGTGGTGTTGGTGCATCCATCGGTGCCGGCGAAAACGCTGCGCCAGTTTATCGAGATCGCGCGCAGGCAGCCGGGCAAATTAAATTACGGCTCCGGTGGGCCGGGCACCACAAATCACCTCGCGAATGAATTGTTAAAGACGCTGGAAAATATCAACATGGTGCATGTGCCGTATAAAGGCGCGACGGTGGCGGCGGTGGCGTTGATGGGCGGCGAAGTCGATGAAGTCATCGTGTCGGTGGCGTCGTCGCTGCCATACATACGCACCGGCAAAGTGCGACCGCTGGCGGTGTTGTCCGAAAAGCGCGTCGCGGCATTGCCCGATGTGCCCACCGCGCTGGAATCGGGCGTGCCCGGCTTCACCATGTCGATCTGGTACGGCATGCTTGCGCCGGGGCGACTGTCCGCCGAACTCGTTGCGCGGCTGAATCAGGAGGCCCTCAATGCACTGAATGCCGCCGCGAGTTCAAATTCGAAGTGCAACTCTGATTAATAGGTTGGGTGGGCGAGGTGCGATAGCATCCGAGCCCCTCGACCACCAAGTTAAAGTTGCCAAGAATGAACTACACACACCTCACCCAAGACGAACGGTATCAGATTGCGA
>CAMDDY010000457.1 GCA_945893125.1 Bordetella parapertussis | reverse complement strand
C
The DNA here is from genome assembly GCA_945893125.1 of Bordetella parapertussis. Taxonomy (GTDB): domain Bacteria; phylum Pseudomonadota; class Gammaproteobacteria; order Burkholderiales; family SG8-41; genus UBA5216. The sequence goes on along the minus strand of CAMDDY010000457.1, from coordinate 4,411 downwards.
AGCGAAGTCACGAGCCACCTCGGTGGCGGAACGCGCCTTGTCCGGCAGCGCCTCATCTGCTGCTGCGCCGATCAATGTCCAGGTTCGATCTTTGAGATAGAGGTAGCGTATGCCGTTCGGCCCGGCGCGAAAACTGTGCTGCGCGTTGGAGGGAATATGCACTAGCGTGCCTGGCGTTACGTGCCGGCGTTCGTCGCCAACAATACTGTCGAACTCACCTTCGAGTAGAAACGCCATAAACTCGTTGGGGTGGTAATGCAGCTTCGATTCCTGACCGGCCTGTTTGGTGACGCAGCGGAAATACATGGTTTCGGCTTCAATCACAGGGCCTTGTGTGGTCGATAAGTGCGGGTTGAGATGATGTGATTTCATCTCATCAAAGCGGAAAAACGGCATTCGGGCTTTACTCCTCTCGCATGTTGGGCAAACTTCATTGTGTCAGCCAATAGCCTACTATATATTTACGAGCAAAGCTCTGGGGGAGCGCGCTGTGAAGATTTTTCTGAAAACCATAAGTTGCATCGCAATTGCTTCGCTGGCGCCGCAGGTTGTCGCACAGAATTACCCGGTGCGTCCTGTGCGTATCGTTGTGCCCTTCGTGGCGGCCGGTCCGACCGACATCAACGCGCGGATGGTGGCGCAAAAGCTGACCGAGGCGTGGGGTCAATCGTTCGTGGTGGAAAACCGTGCCGGTGCGGGCGGCGTGCTGGGTACCGAAATTGTTGCCAGAGCCGCGCCGGATGGCTACACCCTGCTGGGTGCAAATCCCGGCCCGCTGACCATTGCGCCCAGCCTCAATGCGAAAATGCCGTACGATACGTTCAGGCATTTGACACCCATCATACTGGTGACCAATACCACCAGCGTGACCGCAGTGCATCCCAGTGTGCCGGTCAAAACCGTTAGGGAATTGATTGCGCTGGCGAAAGCGCAGCCCGCTAAACTGAGCTATGGCACACCCGGTATCGGAACCGTTGGGCATCTGTCCTGGGAGTTGTTCAATCATTTGGCCGGCACGCGCATGTTGCATGTGCCCTATAAGGGATCAGGGCAAGCCAACAATGATTTTTTGGCGGGCCAGATCGACTTGCGCGCTTTTTCCACGCCCTCGGCGATCCCCTTGATGAAAACTGGCAAAGCCAGAGTCATAGCCATTAACGGCCTGAAGCGCTCCCCATTAATACCCGACGTACCGACAGCACATGAATCAGGCCTGCCGGGGTTTGAATCGGCCAACTGGAACGGCATCATGGCGCCCGCCGGTACGCCGCATGAAATTGTCATCAAGTTGCACGACGAAATTCAGCGCCGCGTGGTGAAGTCCGATCTGCGCGAACAACTCGTTAAAGACGGCTACGAAGTGGTAGGGCTGGGCCCGGAGGATATGACTGCGTTTATGCAAAAAGAAGTGGCGAAGTGGGCGAAAGTCATTAAGACAGCGAATGTAAAAATTGATTAAAAACTTCTTTACATGCGTGGCGTGCCGGATTTGATCAAGCGCGGCATATCCGTGCTGATCATGGATGGCCCCGGCACCGGCGAGGCCATCCGCTTTCGCAAGCATTATCTGCGCCATGACTACGAAGTCGCCGGCTCCGCCTGTGTGGATTGGCTGGAGAAGCGCGCCGACGTGAATCCGAAAAAGATCGGCATCGTTGCCAATAGCCTCGGCGGCTATTACGCGCCGCGTTGCGCGTCAATGGAGCCGCGTTTTGCCGCCTGTCTCGCTTGGGGAGCGATCTGGGATTACCACGCCACTTGGAAGCGTCGAATCGACGCCGCGTTTAACGCCGCCATGTCCGTGCCGGGGCATCACATTACCTGGATACTTGGCGTTAACACCGTGGAAGAAGCGCTGAAGAAACTGGAACCTTATCGACTCGATGGCGTGGTGCAAAAAATGCGCTGCCCTTTCCTGGTCGCGCACGGTTCTGAAGACGAGCAAGTGCCGCTTGCCGATGCGCAAGCGCTGTTCAATGCCAGTGGCTCGAAAGACAAGACCCTGCGCGTGTTTACGCCAGAAGAAGGCGGTGCTCAGCACTGCATGCGAGACTACGCCGTGTTGGGTGTGGCGGAAATGTGGAACTGGTTTGAAGACAAATTGGTGCGTAGCTAGCACGAAGGAAATGAGGCCGATATTGCAGCTATTCCGCCGTTAAACCGATTTCGCGAATCACTTTGCCGTAACGCGCGGTATCGCGGCGCACGATTTCAGTGAGCTGTTCTGGCGACCCCGCCAGTACCTCGGCGCCTTGATTTGCGAAGCGCTCGCGCATTTCCGGCAGTTGCAGCACGCGGTTCAAATCCGCGTTGACCTTGCTGATGATGTCGCGCGGTGTGCCCGCGGGTGCGAGCAAACCCATCCACGTTGTCACATCAAACTCGGGATAGGTCGCGGCAACAGCTGGAACAGCAGGCAACAACACCGAACCTTTTGCAGACGAAATAGCAATCGCGCGCACACGCCCTGATTTCACTTGAGGAAGCACGCCTACAACATTGGCGAACATGAGATCAACCTGTCCTGCGACCAGATCCACGGACGCCGGTGCAAAACCCTTGTAGGGAATATGGTGCATTTTTATTTTTGCCAGGGTCTGCAATAGTTCCATTGCCAGATGCTGCAAATTGCCCACGCCTGCCGAGGCATAGTTCAAACCGCCGGGTTTTGACGCCGCAAGTTTGACCAAATCGGACACCGATTTCACGGGCATTGACGGATGCACCACCAACACCATTGGCGACGACAACATGAGACTCACCGGTGCAAAATCCTTCTGTGGATCGTAAGGCAGTTTCTTGCGCAATGTCGGGTTGATGGCTTGGGATGCCACGTTGGCGAGAAAAAACGTATAACCGTCGGGTGGAGACTTTGCTGCCACTGTCGCACCAATGATATTGGCTGCGCCGGGCCGGTTGTCTACTATGATTGTCTGCCCCCAGATCTCGGTGAGCTTGGGCCCTATGGCACGCGCCACATCGTCATAAGGGCCGCCGGCTGACGTGGCCACGATAATACGCACAGGCTTGTTAGGATAGCCTTGTGCGCCGGCCATGTCTGCGGTGACAGCCAGTGCGAGCAATAGTGATAACTTTGGGAATTTCATTGTTGAGGCTAAAGATTCATCGAAATGCTGAGGCATGCGCCAAGAGATTCTTTGCAGAGTAAGTTACCTTGCGGCGTAGGCATTATTTTATCGCTTCGCGGCGGCTCTGCGCCTGTGGTTGATCAAACCCCAAGCATAACCCGCGTCACCTGAGGCCCGGCAGGTCAATACATGATGTCTATACTCCCGGCAATTCGCTTGATGTCATTGGCTTTCATGGCTTGCCCTTTATTCCTTGATGACCGCGGGCTCGCCGTCGCCAACCCACGCGATGGCGGTGGCTGACACGCGCACACCTGCCACCGGCGACGGGTGAGGCACTTCCAGCAGCATCAGCGCCGGGCGCTTCCGCCCGAACGCGCGTTCAAACATCGGCGCCACTTCGAGAAAATCATCTACGCTGTTCAGAAAAAGCGTCAGGTGCGTCACGCGCGCGAGAGTTTTGCCCAGTGCCGCGAGTTGCGCTTCCAGCTGCGCAATCACCGCTGCGGCTTGCACCATGACTTCGCTGGCTTTGGCGCCGCTAAGACGCTTGCGCCAGGCGGCGGGTAAATCGGCGGCCTTGCGCGCCGCTGAACCGTTCGCGCCGACTCCCGGCACGTTCGAGAAAAATGCCAGTCCGCCGGCTTCTGCCGCAGTGCTCATCTGAGCATTCATTTGTGTTGACGGGATCACCCGCTTGGTCATGCCCTGGCCCGGCGCAATCGCCGTCGGCTCGATTTCGATCAGCGTACCTTTGTGGCCCACCTCGCCGACATCGATCACCGTCAGTGCCGGCGGATTTGCCGGGAAGAAATGCTCATGTACACGGTGGAATGTGCCGAAGTCGCGCATGTCCTGCAGGTAGACGATCAAACTCAAAATCTGATCCATCGCCGACCCTGAGGCTTCCAAGTGCTGCCGGATCAGATCGTAGGTAAACCACGTTTGCGAGGCGATCGGCCCGTTGCGCGTGTCTTCGTGACTGCGGCCCACCTTGAGAAAACGACCTTGTTCCGGGATGTCGTCATAACCGCGGATCAGCGGCGCGCCCGGCTTGGAAGTATCGACAGGAATCTGACCGGCGAGAAAACGGTACGGCCCTGTTTGAATCACGTGAGAAAAATGCGCAGCTGCCGCGAACGCACTGGCGCCCGGATGCACCATCCTCGGGCCCAGCGTTTTGTCTGCACTCGGATTGAGCACGATGGCATCGATGCAAAACCGCACCGTGTCGTCGGGCTCGAAACGTCCCACACCGACGGCGGTGCTGGCGGGCGGCGCTTTTTCATAAGTGCGGCGTATGTTGTCGAACACCGAGAAAA
>CAMDDY010000456.1 GCA_945893125.1 Bordetella parapertussis | reverse complement strand
CCGCAAGCAGCGGTCCGAGCAAGGCGCCGGCCAGCGCACACAGCATCGCGCCGACGCAGAATACGACCGTAAACAGCCGCCGGATATCGACCCCCATGGCCGTAGCCATTTCCCGATTTGATGCGCCCGCGCGCACCAGCATGCCGGTGCGGGTGCGCGCCACCAGCAGGTAGAGCAACAGCGCCACGGCAAGTCCCACACCGATCACCAGCAGCCGGTAGGAGGGATAGGCGAGTCCCGGAATCAGTTCGACTGGCCCCGACAGCGCCGCAGGTGTTGCGAGCATCATCGCCTGCGATCCCCAGATCATGCGCACGCATTCGTTGGCGATCAATATCAATGCGAAAGTGGCGAGCACCTGCGAGAGGTGGTCGCGCTGATAGAGTCTGCGAAGAATCGAGACTTCGAGCACGATGCCGATGATTCCCGTGGCCACGATAGCCAGTGGAAGCGCCACGATGAACGATCCTGTCGCCTGCGCGAGTGTGGCCATGAGGTAGGCGCCGATCATGTACAGCGACCCGTGCGCGAGATTGATCATATCCATGATGCCGAACACCAGCGTCAGGCCGGCGGCCAGCAGAAACAGCATCAGGCCGAATTGCAGGCCGTTCAGGGACTGTTCGAGAAGGAGAATGCCGGACATGGGGATGGGGCGTGCATTATTGAAGATGGAAGATGGAAGATGGAAGATGGAAGATGGAAGATGGAAGATGGAAGATGGAAGATGGAAGATGGAAGATGGAAGATGGAAGATGGAAGATTGAAGATTGAAGATGAAGTGAAACGTCGCCAGGTTATTAGCGTCGCGACAGGATTTAGGTTTTGAACAACTGGTGTGGGTCGATATTGACGACGACACCCCATTCTCTATCATAGTTCGGACAGGGCTCGCTCTGGCGGCGAGGTACGAGGTAGGTACGGCTTGAGGGCTTCATCCGTGACTTCAAACGTATGCGTATTGTGTCTGGCATTGTCAGATGGCCAACTTCGCACAGGTAACCAAATTTCTGCATAAGTGCGGTATTACCTCGGCGCTCGAAGTAGTTGGCCGCCTTCTCCCAATCCCAGCGGCGTGTGGCTTTGGCAAGAATGGCCGATGCCTCAGACAAGCCGCCGGCACGCGCCGGATATTCGACGCAGTCGAGTGCGGTTTTCTCCAGGTCGATTTCCGCAATACGCCTTGCAATTGAAGGTAAGTACTTGATTCTATTTAACATGGTTCGGAAAAGCGTGTTGTAGTGCCATAATATTTTTTGTTGTTGGTGGTGCGTCCGGCATTGCGCCCTATGCTCCGAGGAGCATGTATCTACGACGCGTGCCCACTTGCAACAAAAAACCGGTGAATCGTACTTCACGCAGCAACGAAATCTCTTGTTCTGAGGAGCAAATGTGGCGCACCTACATGACGCTCACCGATCTGGATGCGGTGTTCCGAAGCAGCCCGCGACGGGACGCTTGTGTTAAATTTGCGTGGTAGTCAGATTCGACTACCCTGCAAATCGGAGCTTCAAATGCCCGCAATCGGCGCCGTTAAACCGACAAGTTTGAAATTGCCTGCAGTGCTTAAGTCACAGCTCGAGGATGTCGCGAAAAACTCGGGGCTGAGCCTTCACGCATACATGATTCAAACCCTCGCCGACTCGGTACAGCGGGCGCGCATGCGCGAGGCGTTCGCGCTGGACTCCATGAATGCATTGCGCGATATGAAGGCCAGAGGTTTGGGTCACGAATTGGGTGATGTCCGTGCGTATTTTTCAAAATTGGCCGCCCACCGCAAAGGGTTGCATCCCAAGCCGCCACCCCTTCGGCCAAAGCGCCTGGGGTGACATTTGCCTCGCGTCTTCCTGAGCAATGCCGCATTGGAGGACCTGCAGCGGCTGGAGGAATTTCTTGTCGAATCAAAAGATCCGCTGGTTGGTGAATGGGTGGAATTCATTCTGGATGCTTTGCAGGTTCTAACGCATCAGCCTGGTATCGGCCGTCCCGTCGGAGGTGGTCTGCGAGAACTCATCATTTCCCGCGGGCGCAGCGGTTACCTGGCACGCTATGAATTTGACCAAGCGAACGATCTGGTTCGCGTCGCACGCATTCGCCACCAGCGGGAATCTGGTTACTCGGCTGAGGATCTTTGATACTGCCTCAAGTCCACTATTGCCTTGCAGATTCATGTTAAACGCCCAGATAGCGGCGGCATAACCCGATTAAATGTGCATCGATGAAAGTGCGCGGCGGACTTCCTCGAACCCTTCGTGCCAGTGCCCGACCGAGAGGTTGAAGTCACGCAGAAACCGCGCGCTGTCAAGCAAGGAATTTGCGGGCCGCTTGGCCGGCCGGTTAAACAGCTTGCTGGTCGTGGGATGAACCTCGGTTTGAATTTCAAATTGCGTAACGATATGGAGCGCGTACTCATACCAGGTGGTGCATCCCGAGGGGCTCAGGTGGTACAGGCCCGGTGATCCGGCGAATGCATTGCGCGAGCCATGTAGTTTTTCAAGCAGGATAGTCAAAATGCCGGCCAATCTGGAGGCGCTGATCGGCGCACCCCATTGATCGTTGACCACGCGAATCACCGGCTGATTGCGCGCAAGCTGCAAAATGGTCTTGAGAAAATTGGACCCGTGCGCGCCAAAAACCCAAGCGATGCGCAGTATCAGGTGCCGGCATCCGGACGCCTGAATGGCAAGCTCCCCCTCATACTTGGATTTGCCGTAAATGCCAAGAGGGTTGGGCTTGTCGCCTTCGTGGTAGGGCCTGGATAGCTCACCATCGAATATATAGTCCGTCGAAAAATGCACCAGCAAGGCGCCGATGCGCTTGGCTTCTTCGCCGAGTATTCCAGGAGCAAGCGCATTGACCGCGCGAGCCGCTTCCGGCTCGCCCTCCGCGCGATCCACGGCGGTATAGGCGGCAGCATTGACAATAATTTCCGGCCTCAACTCGCGCAGTTGCGCCGTAAACTTTTGAGGCTGGGTCAGGTCGAACCCCGTGTGGTCGAACGCCGTCAGGGTTCCAAGGGCGGCAAGACTGCTTTTAAGTTCCCAGCCAAGTTGTCCGTTCGCGCCAATGAGCAGAATTTTCAAGGCAATGGATCTTCAATGCAACACTTGGCAAGCACTTGATCCGGTGAAGGCGCCGGTGGCGTATCTGTCAAAGCGCAAGCGATTCAGCGAAGGCGTCGGTGCTGAATCTGTCAAAGCCCGAACTCGCGGCCACGTGACTATTTCAGCGGACAGTCCTTCGCATACGCATCCGCATGGCTGGTGAAAATCGTGCCGATAGTCTTGTTGACGATCCGCCCCTTGGCATCTTTGCCGATCACGCGCAGGTAATAGTTCTGCACCGGGTAGCCGTTGTTGTTGATCCGGTATGCGCCGCGCACCGATTTGGCTTTCACCGTTTTCAGCGCCTTCATCACCGCGTCGCGGTCTTCGACCTTTCCTTTGACCGCGCGCACAGCCGCATCGATTAAAAGCGCAGTGTCATAACCCTGTGCGGCATACACCGAGGGAATGCGTTTGTAATCGGTTTCGTAATCGGCGACGAAACGTTTGTTTTCGGCATTGTCGAGATCCAACGCCCAGTGTGCGGTGCTCATCAGCCCCAGCATCGAATCACCAACTGCCGGGATGATGTCCTGGTCCGCCGAAAAACCCGGAAGGAGCAGAGTGATGTCCTTTGACAGTCCGGCTGCCACGAACTGCTTGATAAAGTTAATGCCCATTCCACCTGGGAAAAACACGAACACCGCCTCCGGCTTCGCAGCACGCAGTTGCGCCAGTTCCGCGGCGAAATCAAGCTGCCCGAGCTTGACGTAGGCTTCGTTGTTGATTTTGCCCTTGTAGAAGCGCTTGAACCCGGTGAGCGCATCCTGCCCGGCGGGGTAATTGGGCGCCATCAGGTACACATTGTTCAGACCCTTTGTCGTTGCGTGCTGGCCGGCAGCCTCGTGAAAAGCATCGTTCTGCCAGGCAGCGGAGACGAAGTAGGGGCTGCACCCTTTGCCCGCATATTGGGAGGGGCCGGCATTGGCGCTGACATAGGGAGTCTTCGATTCGAAGGCCGTCGGCGCGGCGGCTAAAAGAATATTCGAGTAGATAATGCCGGTGACGAAATCGACGCGATCGCGTTTGACATAGCGATCGACGATCTGCTTGCCGGTTTCCGGATTGAACTGGTCGTCACTGGCGGTGATTTCGGTGGGCAGGCCGCCTAGTTTCCCACCTAGGTGCTTGACTGCGAGGTTGAAGCCGTCGCGCATATCTACGCCTATGGCGCCCGCGGGGCCGGAGAGCGTGGAGACCAGGCCGATTTTTACTTTGTCGGCGGCGTGCGCCGACGTGAATGCTGCCAGTGCTGAAAAAAGGGCAAAGCCGGCTATTCTCAAATCTGCTTTCATGCGTTCCTCCGTGATGGGTATGGGG
>CAMDDY010000455.1 GCA_945893125.1 Bordetella parapertussis | reverse complement strand
GGCGGTGATGTTTTTCTGGAGCGCGGCGTTGCCGTTGGTGGAGGCGACGACGCTCACGCCTCTGGGCGACGAGACCCCGCGCTACGGGCGCATCCGCGTGTGGGGTTCGATGGGTTTTATTGTCGCGGTAATCGGCGTGGGTTATTTGCTCGATCACTGGCCGCCGCAGGCGGTGCTGTCGATTGTGCTGACGTTGATGCTGTGCATGCTGGCGCTGTGCTGGGCGGTGCCGGACGCGAAGACGCCGCCGCATGCGTCGGACACGCAACCGATTTGGGACATCATGAAGCGCCCGGAAGTCGTCGCGCTGATTTTGGCGGCGGCGTTGATGGCGGTGGCGCACGGGCCGTATTACACGTTTTATACGATTTATCTGGTGGATCACGGCTACAGCAAGTCGATGGCGGGCTGGTTGTGGGCGCTGGGGGTGATTTGCGAGATCGGCATTTTTGTGTGGATGCCGCATTTGTATCGCGCGTTTACGCTGCGGCAGATTTTGCTGGCGAGTTTTGCGCTGGCCGTGTTGCGCTTTTTGTTGATCGGCTGGCTGATTGATAACTTTGCCGCGTTGTTGATCGCACAGACGCTGCACGCGGCGACCTTCGGCTCGTTTCACGCCGCGGCCATCGGCGTGATCCACAAACTGTTTCGCGGGCGGCATCAGGCGCGCGGGCAGGCGCTCTACGGCAGTTTTGCGTTTGGCGTGGGCGGCGCGCTCGGTGGTTTTGCCAGCGGTTATGCGTGGGCGGGGCTGGGCGCGACGTGGACATTCACGCTGTCGTCGGGCGCGGCGCTCGCTGGGCTGTTGATTTTGTGGTGGAAATTGCGCTTATCCGATGCATGAGAATTTCACAGTGGTTAGTGAGTGCGCTACTGTGAGATAATGTTGTATTAACAGCAGGTTACGCGTAGTTACGTAAATAGAACTTTCAATTCGGTCAGGTCATGGCAAAAACTCTTTACGACAAACTTTGGGATTCCCACGTGGTGCATGTTGAAGCCGACGGCACTGCGCTGCTGTATATCGACCGGCATCTGGTACACGAAGTCACCAGCCCGCAGGCGTATGAGGGTCTGAAGCTCGCCAACCGCAAGGTGTGGCGGGTGGATTCCGTGGTGGCGACCGCCGATCACAACACGCCCACGCGCAATTGGGACAAGGGCCTGCCGGGTATCACTGATCAGGTATCGCGTCTGCAAATCGAGACGCTGGATAAAAACATCAAGGAGCACGGCGCGAAGGTTTATTTTCCGTTTCTCGATAAACGGCAAGGCATCGTGCATGTGATCGGGCCGGAAAACGGCGCGACGCTGCCGGGCATGACGGTCGTGTGCGGCGATTCGCACACCAGCACGCATGGTGCGTTCGGCGCGCTGGCGTTCGGTATCGGCACCAGCGAAGTCGAGCACGTACTCGCCACGCAGTGCATGGTGATGCAAAAGTATAAAAACATGAAGATCGCCGTCGAGGGCAAGCTCGGCGTGGGCGTGACGGCGAAAGACATCGCGCTGGCGGTGATCGGCAAAATCGGCACGGCGGGCGGCACCGGGCATGCGATTGAATTTACCGGAGCCGCGATACGCGATCTGAGCATGGAAGGCCGCATGACGCTGTGCAATCTGGCGATTGAAGCCGGCGCGCGTACCGGCATGGTGGCGTGCGATCAGAAGACGATTGATTACTGCAAGGGCCGCATGTTCTCGCCCACCGGCGCGCAATGGGACAAAGCGGTGGAAACCTGGCGCATCATGCACAGCGACGACGGCGCGCATTTTGATACCGTGGTCACGATGGATGCCGCCGAGATTCAGCCGCAAGTGACCTGGGGCACCAATCCGCAGATGGTGACCACCGTCGGCGGCAAAGTGCCCGACCCCGCGCAGGAAACCGACAAGGTGCAACGCGAGTGGATGGAGCGCGCGCTGAAATACATGGATTTAAAGGCGAACACGCCGATCATCGAGATCAGCATCGACAAGGTGTTTATCGGCGCCTGCACCAATTCGCGCATCGAGGACATTCGCGCCGCCGCGCAAGTGGTCAAGGGCAAAAAGGTCGCGGCCAATGTAAAGCTGGCGATGGTGGTGCCGGGATCGGGTCTGGTCAAAGCGCAGGCGGAAGAAGAAGGGTTGGACAAGATTCTGCTCGCGGCGGGTTTCGAGTGGCGCGAGCCGGGTTGCTCGATGTGTTTGGGCATGAACGACGATCAGTTGTCGCCGGGCGAGCGTTGCGCCTCAACCTCGAACCGCAATTTCGAGGGGCGGCAAGGGCCGGGCGGCAGAACGCATTTGGTGAGTCCGGCGATGGCGGCTGCGGCGGCGATCGCGGGGCATTTTGTGGATGTGCGTACTTTTGCTTGAAACGATTGAAGGAGACGACAATGAAGAAAATGTCAGCAATTCTTATTGCGTTGTGTGTCGTTGGGTTGGCTGGTTGTAACACCATGCATGGTTTCGGCAAGGATATGGAAAAAGCAGGCGAAGCCATTCAGCGGAAAACGGACAGGTAGACATGGAAAAATTTGTACGCAAAGAGGGGCTGGTGGCGCCGCTGGATCGCGCCAATGTCGATACCGACGCCATCATCCCCAAGCAATTTTTAAAATCGATACAGCGCACCGGCTTTGGGCCGAACCTGTTCGATGAGTGGCGTTATCTGGATCGCGGCGAGCCGGGCAAGGATGATTCGAAACGTCCGCTGAATGCGGATTTTGTGCTGAACAAAAAACAGTTCGAAGGCGCCACCGTGCTGCTCGCACGCGAGAATTTCGGCTGTGGTTCCTCGCGCGAGCACGCGCCGTGGGCGTTGCAGCAGTTTGGTTTTCAGGCAGTGATCGCGCCGAGTTTCGCGGATATTTTTTTCAACAACAGTCTGAAAAACGGACTGGTGCTGATTAAATTCGACGCGAAGATCGTGGATCGCTTGTTCAAGGAAGCGGCGGCCAGCCCCGGTTACCGGCTCGCGGTCGATCTGGAGCAGCAAACGGTGAGCACGCCCGGCGGCGAAAGCTTCAAGTTCGAGATGGATCCGTTTCGCAAACATTGCATCATGAATGGCCTGGACGATATCGGCCTCACCTTGACGCATGCGGACAAGATACGCGCGTTTGAAGCGAAGCATAAAGTGGCGCAGCCCTGGCTTTTTTAGGTAAACCGTGAACAAGTGAACGAGTGAACGGGTGAACGGGTAACCCCAGCGCGGGCTTTACTCGTTCACTCGTTCACTCGTTTACCCGTTCACTTCAAACGGATTCACCATGAAGATAGCTGTATTAGCCGGTGACGGCATCGGCCCCGAAATCGTTGCGCAAGCCACGCGCGTGTTGCGTGCGCTGGCGAAAGATGGCCTCAAAATAGAAATGGAAGAAGCGCCGTTCGGCGGCGCGGGGTTTGATGCGAGTGGCGATCCGCTGCCGGCGGCATCGTTGAAGCTCGCGAAGGAAGCCGACGCAGTGCTGTGCGGCGCGGTGGGCGGGCCGAAGTACGATGCCTTGCCGCGCGCGCAGCGCCCGGAGCAGGGTATCTTGCGCATCCGCAAGGAATTGGGACTGTTTGCCAATCTGCGTCCGGCAGTGATGTATCCCGAACTCGTCGGTGCATCGTCGCTGAAACCGGAGGTGGTTTCCGGGCTCGACATCATGATTATCCGCGAACTCACCGGCGACATTTATTTCGGTGAGCCGCGCGGTCGCCGTGATAACGCGCGCGGCGAACGCGAAGGGTTCGACTCGATGCACTACGCCGAGTCGGAGATACGCCGCATCGCCGAGGTTGGTTTTTTAACCGCCATGAAGCGTGGCAAAAAACTGTGCTCGGTGGATAAAGAAAACGTGCTGGAAACCAGCCGCTTCTGGCGCGAGATCGTGATTGATGTGGCGAAAAAATATCCGCAGGTTGCTCTGTCGCATATGTACGTGGACAACGCGGCGATGCAACTGGTGCGCAACCCGAAGCAGTTTGACGTGATCGTCACCGGCAATATGTTCGGCGATATTTTGTCGGACGAAGCGTCGATGCTCACCGGCTCTATCGGCATGCTGCCGTCGGCGTCGCTGGATGCGAACAGCAAGGGTTTGTATGAACCGAGTCACGGCTCCGCGCCGGATATTGCCGGCAAAGGCATCGCCAATCCGCTGGCGACGATTTTGTCGTCAGCCATGATGCTGCGTTATACGTTCAACAAGGATGAGTGGGCATATCGCATTGAGGCGGCCGTGAAATCCGCCCTTGCGCAGGGCTTGCGCACCGCCGACATTTACGAGGCAGGCACAAAGAAGGTTGGTACGCGGGAGATGGGTGATGCGGTGGTGGCGGCGCTCTGACGAGCGCAGTGTTGGGCGTTGAATTTTTAGTGTTGAATTTTTAGTGTTGAGTTTTTAGTTTTGAGTGTTTAGTTGACTATGGTGTGCGTCGCACGCGAAACTAAAC
>CAMDDY010000454.1 GCA_945893125.1 Bordetella parapertussis | reverse complement strand
GTTTCTTGGCGGCTTTCCAATTGCCGCCGGCGCGTGTTTTAGCGCCCGCAGTCTTTAATGCGCGACGAACAGATACTCGCGGCCGACGTTGTCGCGCGCGTGCTGGCGGGCCGCACCCTGGATCAGGAGCTGGCCGATCTGTGGCGCGCCAACACGCGGCTCACCGGCGCGCCGCGCGCGCTGGTGCAGGACTTGTGTTACGGCGTGTTGCGGCATCTGGGCGCGATAGATGCAATGCTGGCGCCGCTACTGAATAAGCCCTTGCGTGACGAACGCCTGCGGCACTTGCTGCGTGTCGCGCTGTATCAACTCGAACACACCCGCGCCGCGCCGCATGCGGTGGTCGATCATGCCGTCGCCGCCTGCGTTCAGATGCGCCTGGCGCCCGCGAAAGGTCTGGTCAACGCGGTGCTGCGCAGCTTCCTGCGCCGTACTGCTGAACTGCGCGCCGTGGGTCTGCAAAGCGATATCGGTCGCTATTCCTATCCGCAGTGGTGGGTGGAAAAAATTCGTACGCAGCATCCCGAATCTTTTGCGGACGTCCTCGAGGCCGGCAATCGCCATGCACCGATGACGCTGCGGCTAAACACACGGCGCGCCACGCGGGAGGCGTACCTTGCGCGATTAGCTGACGCCGGCATCGCTGCCAGCGCGCTGGAAACGCACGCCATCGTGCTGGATAAGCCCATGCCGGTGGAAAAGCTGCCGGGGTTTACCGAGGGGCTGGTCAGCGTGCAGGATGCCTCCGCACAACACGCCGCGCCGTTGCTGGCGGCAAGCAACGGCATGCGCGTGCTGGATGCCTGCGCCGCCCCCGGCGGCAAGACCGCGCATCTGCTGGAACTGGCGGATATTGACTTAACCGCGGTCGATGATCGCGCCGAACGTCTGACGCGCGTGAATTCCAATCTCGAACGTCTGGGTCTGGCAGCAAAGACGCTGTGCGGTGACGCGCGCGATCCCGCCGCGTGGTGGGATGGCGTGCCCTTCGACTGCATACTGGCCGATGTGCCCTGTTCGGGATCCGGCGTCACGCGGCGCCATCCCGATATCAAATGGCTGCGCCGCCCGTCGGACATTGCAAAATTCGCGCAGACGCAGGAAGACATTATCGAGGCCTTGTGGCGGCTGCTGGCCGCTGGTGGTAAATTCCTCTACGTGACGTGTTCCGTGTTCAGGGAGGAGAACCATCATCAGGTCGCGCGTTTTCTGGAGCGCCACCCCGATGCCCGGCAACAGCGCTTCCCGCCAACTGATTTTGCCCTTGAACTCGCGGGTCAAATACTTCCGGACGCCCGGCATGACGGCTTCTACTACGCGCTGCTGCACAAAACCTAACCTCGCCGCCTGGTTGGTGGTGTTGTGGCTGGGCTTCGGCCTGTGGGCCGCGGGCGCCGCACAGGCGACCGGCATCGACGTGCGCAAGGCCGCGCTGACCGCATCCGAAGACGGCTATATCCTCGACGCGGAGTTCGATATTCAACTTACACCACTGCTGGACGACGTGCTGCACAAGGGCGTTCCGCTGTATTTCACGCTTGAATTCGAGGTGATGCGGCCACGCTGGTACTGGGCCAACGAAAAAATCGTCGCCATCCAGCAGCAGCAGCGCCTGTCGTTCAACACCCTGACACGGCAGTATCGCGTCGGCGCCGGCGCGCTGTACCAGAATTTCCCGTCGCTGGCCGAGGCGCTGGCGTTCATGAACCGCGTGCGTCGCCGCGAAGATATCGAAGCCGGCGTCTTGCGCAAAGAGTCGAGCTACGCCGCTGCTTTGCGCATGCGGCTCGATACCACCCAACTGCCGAAGCCGTTTCAGTTAAACAGCGGGCGCGATTGGAACATCGGCTCCGACTGGTACCGCTGGACGATAACGCCATGAGCACGCCCGCACCCGCCATCCTCGGCGCCGGCACGCCGTCCACGCGGCGGCGTTACGCGATCGTGCTGCTGGTCGTGTTGTGCGCGGTCGGATTGTTTTTGATTGCCATGGCCAGCGCGAATACCGCGTTGTTCGCGCAACACTATCGCACCTTGCTGGTGTTAAACGGCACCATTGCCGCCTTGCTGGCCGCGCTGGTGATCTGGCAGTTGGTGAATTTGCGCCGCCGCCTGAAAGCCGGTGTGTTCGGTGCAAAGCTCACGCTGCGGCTGGTGTTGTTATTCGCGGTGATGGCGGTGGTGCCGGGCGTGTTGCTCTACGGCATGTCGATCCAGTTTCTCGGCAAGAGCATCGAATCATGGTTTGATGTCAAAGTGGACAAGGCGCTGGAGGGCGGCCTCAAGTTGAGTCAGGACGTACTCGACAACATGCTGAAAGATCTAAAATCCAAAGGCGCCGCCCTCGCGTTTCAGTTGTCCACCCGGCCCACCACCGAGCATGCGGTGATACTTAACGCGCTGCGCGAACAGGCGGGGGTCACCGAGGCTACCCTGTTTACGTCACGCGGCCGCGTCATTGCGCATACCGGCGCGGTAGGCGCCAGCGTCTCACCCGATACGCCGCCGCCGGAGGCCATGCGCCTGCTGCGCTCGCGGCAGGTGTACGCGCTGGCGGATGCCACGCCCGATCGCGGCCTGTTGTTAAGAGTGGTGGCGCCGGTGAACGTGTTATCGCTGGCGGAAGAGCCGCGCGCGCTGCAACTGGTGCAGGTGGTGCCGCGCAATCTCGCGCAAAACGCGGAGGTGGTGCAACTGGGTTATCGCGAGTATCAGGAACTGGTATTGGGGCGGGTCGGGCTCAAGCGGCTGTATGGCATTACGCTGACCATGACATTGCTGCTGTCGGTGCTGGCCGCATTGGCGGCGGCATTTTTGATATCGGAAGAGTTGTCCGCGCCGCTGATCGCGCTGGTGGAGGGCACGCGCGCGGTGGCGCAGGGCGATTACAGCCGCCGCGCCATCGTGTCGAGCCGTGACGAGCTCGGCTTGTTGATGCAGTCGTTTAACAGCATGACGGGTCAACTCGATGACGCGCGCAGTCTTGCCGAGCGCAATCAGGCGCAAGTCGTGCAATCCAAGGCTTACCTTGAAAGCATCCTTGCGCACTTGTCGGCCGGCGTGCTGGTGTTCGACGAAAAACTCACCTTGCGCAGCGCCAACCCCAGCGCTTCCGCCATTCTGGGGTTAAAAAGCGAAGCCTTGCTGGGATTGTCCGCGCGTGACTGGGGCGACGTTGACGACACCTTGTCCGCGCTCGGCAGCGAAATCACCGATGGCTTTGTCGAAGCGGGCGACACGGAATGGGAACGCCAGGCCGAGCGCAAAACCCAGGCGGGCGATCAGCACTTGCTGTTGCGCGGCAAGCGCCTGCCCAGCGGTGCGCGTGGCGTCGAGGGCGGCTTCGTGGTGGTGTTCGATGATGTAACGCACGTGCTGCAGGCGCAGCGTGATGCCGCCTGGGCCGAAGTCGCGCGCCGGCTCGCGCACGAAATCAAGAACCCCTTGACGCCTATACAGTTGTCGGCCGAGCGGCTGCAGATGAAACTCGCGCCCAAACTCGAGGCCGCTGACGCGGGCATGCTGGAGCGCTCCACGCAAACCATCGTCAATCAGGTGGCGGCGTTAAAGCGCATGGTCGATGCCTTCAGCCAGTACGCGCGCGCGCCGGATCCTGCCATGCGCGAGCTCGATCTCAACGCCCTGGTGCATGAGGTGTTGACGCTCTACGAATCGTTGGGCTCCAGCATCCAGCTTGATCTGGCGGGCGCGTTGCCGCACATCATCGGCGACGCGGCGCAACTGCGGCAAGTCATACATAACCTCCTGCAAAACGCGCAAGACGCGCTGGGCGACGCGTCGCAGCCGCGCATCACGGTTAAAAGCGCGGCTGCTGATAACACCATACGCTTTAGCGTGACCGATAACGGCAGCGGCTTTCCGGAACACCTGATGAAGCGCGCGTTCGAGCCGTATGTCACCACCAAGACCAAAGGCACCGGCCTCGGCCTGGTGATTGTAAAAAAAATCATCGAAGAACACGGCGGCCATGTCGCCATCAGCAATATCGAACCGCACGGCGCGCAAGTGTTAATCACGCTGCCCGTGGCGCAACGCGAAAGCGCAACCCCCTTGGCAAAAACAGCGGCATGAACCCCGGACAACAAACGCAACTCCAGCGAAGCACAGAGAGCACACCATGCAACAGATATTGGTCGTAGACGACGAAATCGGTATCCGCGAACTGTTGTCGGAAATTCTTTCCGACGAAGGCTACAAGATCACGGTGGCGCAAAATGCTACCGAGGCGCGTTCGAGCCGCAATGAAGCACGCCCGGACATGGTGCTGCTGGATATCTGGATGCCCGACACCGACGGCATTACATTGCTGAAAGAATGGGCGAGCAACGGCCAGCTCACCATGCCGGTGGTGATGATGTCCGGCCACGGCACCATCGACACCGCCGTGGAAGCCACGCGCATCGGCGCGTTTG
>CAMDDY010000453.1 GCA_945893125.1 Bordetella parapertussis | reverse complement strand
CCGCCATTCCCATCAGCGAGATCACCAAGGGGGTGCAGCCCTCCGCGAGAACCAGGCCATCCCGCACGCAATCCCGCAGAACCGCGTCTGCAACAATAACAATATCGGCAGCCTCGCCGCGTTTTAATCGATTCGGGATATAGCTCTCGCCGATACCGATGGAAGTCGATGCCGCTATGACTTTCTTTCCCAATACGGATTCCAGGCGCGGCGTCAACGCCATAAGCGCCGCGGTAAACGCGCCGGATGTCAGCACCCTGAATTCCCCGATTGCCTCAGACATGGTTTTCTTTCCCAAACATCGCGCTCAACGCAAAGCCCGTTGCGAAAAGAGCGTTGCGAATAATCCGTTGCGGATTATTCGCCCGCTTGGATTATTGGCGGCCTTGACGCCTTTCCACCATTTTTCCACGTCGCGCTTGATTACTTCGCTAAAGTGCTGCGGTGAACTGCTTACAAATAACGTCACCGTCGCCATAAATAAAAATAATACATAAAAACATACACTTATTTGCATAACACTAAATAATTTGACAGCCATATCGTTAATAACTATTATTTCTGTAATTTCAGAAATAATAGTTATTAACGACCAAAGAGGAACATCATGCAACTAACCCCGATCGCTGAAAAATTTGTCCTGCACTGGGGCGAGATGGGATCACGCTGGGGCGTGAACCGCACCGTCGGCCAAATCCACGCGCTGCTGTATCTGGCAGAAGCGCCGATACACGCCGAAGAAATCTGTGAAACGCTTTCCATCGCGCGCTCCAACGTCAGCACCTCGCTTAAAGAGTTGATGGATTGGGGCCTGGTGCGCGTGGTGCATGTGATGGGCGAGCGGCGCGATCACTTTGAAGCGCTGCACGACATCTGGGATATTTTTCGCGTGATTGCACAAGGCCGCCGCCGCCGCGAGATCGACCCCACGCTCACCATGATGCGCAGCACGCTGTTGGACCCGGCGTGTTCCAAAGAGAGCGCCACCACGCGCGCGCGCATTCAACAAGTACATGATTTCCTCGACGTAAGCAGCGCGTGGGTGGACGAAATGCAGCGCCTTGATCCGGCGACGCTGATGAAGATTATGAAGCTCGGCAGCCGCATACAGCGCTTACTCGGTGGCGGCAGCACTGCGGCGGAAGAAACCTCGTCCACCAAACCCTGAACAAACATGGGAGAACGCACATGGACACCAACAACGAAGTGCCCCGCATCAAAGCTGTCTCCGCGCTCACCAATCCCAACAGCGGCGTGGTGGCGTGGTCGCCGGTGAAGTCGCTGTGGCTGACCGGCCATGCACTGATCGCCGTGATCGGCGGCGCGCTGACTTTTTCGCTGGAGAACATTGCGGTTTTCTTGACGTGTACTGCGGCAACCCTGAGCCTCGGCCATTCGCTCGGCATGCATCGGCGTCTGATACACAACAGCTACGAATGCCCACGCTGGATGGAATATTTTTTTGTGCATCTGGGCGTGATCGTCGGCATGGCCGGCCCGTACGGCATGATTAAAGGGCACGACCTGCGTGACTGGGCGCAACGCCAGCCGCGTTGCCATCCGTACTTGCGCAACGGGGGCTCATTCTGGCGCGACGGCTGGCATCAATTGCACTGCGATCTGACGCTCGCGCATCCGCCCGAGTATGGATTCGAGCCGCGCATCGCGCAGGATCGTGTCTACGCCTTCATGGAACGCACATGGATGCTGCAGCAGTTGCCGCTGGCGGCACTGCTGTTTGCGCTGGGCGGCGTGCCGTGGGTGATCTGGGGCGTGTGCGCGCGCGTAGCGGTGTCCGTCACCGGGCATTGGCTGATCGGCTGGTTTGCGCACAACGAGGGACACCGCGATTGGCATATCTGCGGAGCTGCCGTACAAGGCCACAACGTGCCGTTCACCAGCCTGATAACCATGGGCGAATCGTGGCACAACAATCACCACGCCTATCCCGGCTCTGCAAAGCTCGGCCTGCTACCCGGACAGTTTGATCCGGGCTGGTGGTTGCTGTGCGCGTTAAAACCGCTGGGGCTGGTATGGAACGTGAAATTACCGCAAGACATGCCGCCGCGCGCGGCGCTGCAGGCGCTGGTGGCGCACGGCATTGAAACCGCGGAAATCACCGGCACGCACTGAGCTTTTTTTAACCCATCGATTCTGTCTTTACCGAAATAACGAAAGAGTAATTATGAATTCCCAACGGCAAACCCAGGTGTTCTACGACGGTGCCTGTGCGATCTGCACCCGCGAAATTCAACTGCTGCAGCGCTGGGATCGAGCGGCGAAACTCGACCTGATCGACATCGCCGCACCCGACTTTGACGATCTCGCATGGCCCGTGAGCCTCGCGGCCATGAACGCGGTGCTGCACGTGCGTCTACCCGATGACACATGGCTCACCGGCATGGCGGCCACGCGCCACATCTACCGCGCCATTGGCCGCGGCTGGATGGTGGCGTTCACCGGCTGGCCGCTGATCTCGCGCGTGTTCGACCGCGCCTACGCTTGGTTCGCAGAAAACCGCATGCCGATTTCAGCGCGTCTCGGCACGCGGCGTTGCACCGATGGCGCATGCCGTATTGCCTGACGCGTTTTTCTGACGGAGTTCATCATGGTCACCATGGATCTGCTGCTCACCCTGCTTATCGTGCAAGCGCTAATGGGTGCATTCGATACGATTTATCACCACGAGCTCACCGCCGCGCTGCCGGCGCAACCCTCGGCGCGCAACGAGCTGAACATTCACGCGCTACGCGCCGTGCTCTATGGCGCGATTTTTCTCGGCCTTGCGTGGTTTGTGTTCGGCGGCTGGTGGGTGGCGCTACTGTGGGCGGTTGTCATGACTGAAGTGGTGCTGACCCTGATTGATTTTCTGATCGAGGATCACACGCGCGTGCTGCCGCAAAGCGAACGCGTGCTGCACACGCTGCTGGCCATCGGCGGGGGCGCGGCGTTCACCGTGCTCGCGCTGCAAACACCGGCGTGGTGGGCGTTGACTAGCGAACTTGCGCCCGCCGACTACGGCTGGAAATCCTGGTTTCTGACGCTGGCCGCCGCGGGCGTCACCCTGTCCGGCGTGCGCGACGCGCTGGCGGCGCAGGCGCTCTCGAAGGTGCGTGCCGATGCGCCGCTGGATGTGGGTGCCGCGCATCTGAAGTTTCTGATCGCCGGAGGCACGGGCTTTATCGGCGCGGCACTGACGCAACGCCTCGCCGCCGCCGGCCACGAGGTGACGCTGGTGGCGCGTCACCCGCTGCGCGCGGCACTGCGGTTTGGCGGCGTGGTGCGCTGTGTGCCCACCACCGCGGCGCTGTCCAACGCCGAACACTTTGACGTGGTGGTGAATCTCGCCGGCGCGCCGGTGGTGGGCCTGCCCTGGACTCGTGCGCGCAAAAACGTTCTGCTCGCCAGCCGCCTCGGCCCCACCGAAGACTTGCTGCGCTACGCCGAGCGCGCGTTGACGCGCCCGCGCGTGTGGATACAAGCCTCGGCCACCGGCTTTTACGGGCAAACCGCAACCAACATCGACGAAGCCGTTGCCGCGAAGGTGACAGATTTCGCCAGCGAACTGTGCCACCGCTGGGAAGCGCGCGCCGAAACCTGCACTGCGCTGGGCATCCGCTACGTGGCAATGCGTTTCGGATTGGTGATGGGCCGCACCGGCGGCTCGTTCCCGCCGCTGCTGCTGGGGTTGAAACTCGGCGCGGGCGCGGTGATCGGCAGCGGCCGCCAGTTTGTGTCGTGGATTCATATCGAAGACGCGCTCGGCGTGATGGCGCACGCGATTCGCGATGCGCGGATCGTTGGCCCGGTCAACGCGGTGGCGCCGGAATCGGTGTCGTACGAAGCGTTCATGCGCGAAGCCGGTGTCATCACGCACCGCCCGGTATGGCTTAGAATTCCCGAACGCGCGCTGCGCGGGCTGCTTGGGGAAATGGCGATCATGCTGGTGGAAGGCCCGTGCGTGCTGCCGGGAAAACTGCGCACGCTGCATCATGAATTTCGTTTCAGAACCTTGCGGTCAGCGCTTACTGACTTGACGTAAAATGTGCAGCAGGCGTGAAATCATAAATTATTTAATAAAAACAAATACTTATGAAAAATACCCCGAATGGATTCGCCGCACTGCTGCGCCGCGCGCTTGGCACGCAATGGCAGCACCTGCACCCTGACATACGCGCGCGCTTCACGCCCGCGCCGGGCGCCACGCGTCAACGTTTCACCGGCACGATGAGCAAAATAGATCGTTCATTCATCGGCTGGCTGATCGCGCGCGCCATCGCCTTCATGCACGTGCTGCCTGCCGTACGCGCGCGGAACGTGCCGTTTGAATTCAATCTGTCGCCCGCGCAGGACGACGGTTGGCACAAGGAGCGGCTGTACCATTTTCGCGATGGCCGGTTTGAATTCCGCTCCATCATGAGCATCGCGCGCAACGGGG
>CAMDDY010000452.1 GCA_945893125.1 Bordetella parapertussis | reverse complement strand
ATATCAAGAGCGAAATTGCCAAGTGGGCAAAAGTCATCAAGGAAGCAAACATTCGCGCCGATTGATGCAAAATAGCGGGCAGCCATTTTAACCAACGCAACTTTAATTCATGCCAACCCTCCAGATTCCGCCCGACCTCACGATGCACTACGTCATCGACGACTACACCGATCCGTGGCGCGAGCCTGAAGCGGTGTTGATGCTGCACGGCAATACCGAAAGCGGCGTGGTGTGGTACGGGTGGGTGCCGCACCTCGCGCGCCGCTATCGTGTGGTGCGGCCCGACATGCGCGGATTCGGTGCGTCCACGCCAATGCCGCGCGACTATCCGTGGACCATCGATGCGATGATCGACGATTACGTCACGCTGATGCAATCACTCGGACTTAAGCGCGTACACCTGATCGGCGCCAAACTGGGTGGTACGATTGCGCGCTGTTTCGCCGCGCGTTTTCCGGAGCGGGTGCGCACACTGACGCTGGTGGGTACGCCGCCGCCGGTGCGCGACCTGCGCGCGCGCGTGACGGCGTGGACAGAGGAATTCGAAAAACGGGGCGTTGAACACTGGGCGCGCCGAACCATGGCGGGCCGTCTGGGCAGTAGCTTCCCGCCGGAGGGCACGGAATGGTGGATCAAGATGATGGCGCAAACAGCGGTGTCAACGCAGATCGGCTATGTGCAGCGAATTTTAACCACCGACATCACCGCAGTGTTGCCCAGGATTGCGTGCCCCACGCTGGTGATCACCACCGAAGGCAGTTCGCTCGGGTCAGTGGCGGAAACCCGCGCGTGGCAGGAGAAGATACCGAATTCCACGCTGGCGGTGCTGCCGGGCGATTCATTTCATGTCGCGGCGACCGATCCGGATGTGTGCGCGCAGACGACGCTCGATTTCATTTCACGTCACTGATTCGACCGTAGAGCCGGAAGGAGGAGCACGATGATGAAAATTCGCCGCATGGGACCGATAGGCGCCGAGATCACCGGTGTGGATGTCAAGACCATGGACGATGCCGCGTTCGGCAAAATTTACCAGGCGTGGCTCGACAGCAATGTGATCGTGGTGCGAGACCAATCGTTGCAGATTGGTGATTATTTGCGCTACAGCCTGCGCTTCGGCGTCATCAGCCCGCATCCGTCCAAAAGTACGCGTCACCCGGATTGCGCCGAAGTGACGCTGTTGGGCGCCAACAAGTTTCGCGCGGATGGCAGTCTGAATACCGCGGTCTATAGCCGGGGCGCGCAGGGTTTTCACACCGATGGCTCGTATGAGCAAGTGCCGTTCAAGGCCACGCAACTCTATGCGCTGGCGATTCCGAGCCGCGGCGGCGATACGTTTTTTTCCAGCGGTTACGCCGCTTTCGAAGAACTTCCGCAGCACCTCAAGCAGCGTCTCGAAGGCCGGGTGGGCACGTTCAAATACGGCGGGCTGCGCAAGCTTAATGCCTTGCTGAACGAAGAAGATCGCAACGTGCCGCCGGTGCGTCATCCGCTGGTGCAGGTGCATCCGGAGACTGGGCGCAAGCTGCTGTATTTCGATCAAGGCAAGATTCTGACCATCGAAGGACTCGATGCTGGCGAGAGCGCCGCCACGATAGATGAAATGAAAGCCTACTTCGTGCAGCCGCCGTGCCAGTATCGCCATCAGTGGCGCAAGGGTGATGTGGTGATCTGGGACAACCGCTGTTCGTATCACAAGGCCGCCGGTGATTACCCGCCGGAAGAAGATCGTATCCACTGGCGCGTGTCGATCAAGAGCGCCTGATATGTTCAAGGCCATTGCGTATTGCCACATAGGGATGGTGTTTGCGTGTTCTGCCATTGCGGCGGATTACCCCACCAAGCCCATTCGCTTTATCAATCCGACCGCACCGGGCGGCACCGCCGAGCCGATTGCGCGGGTGATCGCGGTGAAAATGTCAGAGACGCTGGGCCAAACCGTGGTGGTGGATAGCCGCGGCGGTGCGGGTGGCACGGTCGGCACTGCAACCGCCGCCAACGCCGCGCCGGATGGCTACACCATTTTGCTGGGCGTGGTGTCGCCGATGGCGATCAACGTGACGTTGTACGGTGCCAAGCTGCCGTATGACCCACTTAAGCATTTTGCACCGGTGTCGCTGATTACCAAGGTGCCGCAGGTGTTGTCGGTGCATCCGACGATTCCGGCCACCAGCATCAGGCAGCTGGTCGATCACGCCAAAGAGCCGAAAAACAAGTTGAACTACGGTTCCGCCGGCAGCGGCACTACCGGGCATCTGGTGGCGGAGTTGCTCAAGAAGCGGGCGGCTATGCCCATGACGCATATTCCATTTAAAGGATCGGGGCCGGCGTTGAGCGCGCTGTTGTCCAATGATGTGGGCGTGATGCTGTCGGGGCCGCCGGCAGTCATCGGCATGGCGCAAGCGGGGCGGCTGCGCATCCTCGCGACCTCCGGCACGCAACGTACGCCGGTGTTGCCCGATGTGCCCACCTTTATCGAGTCGGGCCTGCCGATAGATGTCACCTCATGGTATTGCCTGGTGGTGCCCGCCGGCACGCCGCGCGCTATCGTGGCGCGGCTGCATGACGCGCTGACGGGCGCCCTGAAAAGCCCGCAGGTGTCGGAGACTTTGCTCAAAATGGGTGCGCCGCCGGAGTGGTCCACGCCGGAACAGCTCACGGTTTTTTTGCGCGCGGAAATCAAAAAGTTTGCAGAGGTGCTGGAGATCGCGGGCGCGAAAATCGATTAGCGCGCTGTCGCGGTTGACGGCAGCGTGATGTGCCAACGCGACCCATGGGCGAATGCAACGAGTGAATCGTTACGGCCCATCCAGTACGATGTCGAGCATCAGGAACGACAGGCTCTTGCCGTGCATGTCCTGTGCCAGCGACACGGTAACGCCGCCGCCGAGCGCGTTTTCAATCACGAAATTAAGCGCCTTGAGTTTTGGCAGTTCGTAACGGGTCACCGGGCCCCTGGCGATTTGCGTGTAGGCCTGCATGACGCGCTCGGGCGTCAGTTGATCACGCAGGATGTTCCATGCGCGCTCGTCGTAGGCGGTAACCGATACATTGGAGGTGTTGCCCTTGTCACCGGCGCGCGCATGGCCCAGGTCATACACTTTAATGCTCATAGCGTGCCCTCCACCGTGACCGCGGTTTTTACCAACCCGCGTGGAATCAATATCGATTTGACCGCCAGTACTTCGCGGATACCGTTGGAGCCGCCACCGCCGCCTGATGGACCGTTGACGTGCAGCGTGCGCACTTCAAATCCGACCGCCAGCGCGGCCTTGCGGTCGGGGCTGCGTGCCGCGATGCGCAAGCGCACTTCATAAGGCTCGGTGCGGCCCGCGCCCATGCCATGCAGGCTCGACATGCCGATGTAATCGACGCGGATTTCAGGATAGGTGTAGCCGCGTTTTTGCAGCCGTTCACGCACGATCTTCTCGGCGAGCTTCGCCCGCGCAAGCGCATTGGGGCCGGCGTAGCCGACTTCGCCCTCGCCGATGTAGCCGTCGTGATAACCCACCACGACTTTATAGGTGGGCGTGCGCGACCGCGCCTGGGCGCCGGTCACGCGCACGCGATGCTTGCTCTCCTGCTCGAATGCGACATCCGTGATGTCGAGTATGCAATCGGGTGTGATGTAACTCGTCGGGTCGTGCATCTCATACAAAATCTGTTCAGTGCAGGTCATCACGTCGAGCCGCCCGCCGGAGTCTTCAAGTTTGCCGAGCGTGAGGCTGCCGTCTTCGCCGATGTCGGCATAGGGAAAACCGATGTTAACCGGATCGTCGCAATCTTTTTTTCCGGGGTCGATAAAGCAGCCGCCGGTCAGTTGCGCCGCGCATTCCATCAGGTGCCCGGCGAGCGTGCCGGCCGCCAATTTCGCATAGTCGTCATAGCGCCAGCCCAAGCCGTGCAGCATGGCGCCCAGGAAGAGCGAGGGATCGGCAACCCGTCCGGTCATCACCACCGGCGCGCCGGTCGCCAGCCCGTCACGGATCACATCGGCGCCCAGATAAACATTGGCGGATGCCATGCGCGGCAGCAGCGATTCCACCGGAGCGCCGTTTTCCATCAACGGCAGTTGCGGATTTTTGCGCACGATGTCGGCAACGTCGTCGCCCGTGACCACCGCCACCGGCAGATCGGCGATGCCCAGTGCCTTTGCCTCGCGACGTACCGCGCGCGCGGCGGCCAGCGGATTGGCGGCGCCCATGTTGGTGACGATGCGCACGCCGTTTTTCACACAAGCTGGCAGCACGGCCTGGAAACGTTCCGCGAGATACGGGGTGTAGCCGCGCTCGGGATCTTTCAGGCGCGTGAGATTCTCGCGCGCGATGGTGCGCTCGGCGAGACACTCGAACACCAGGTAGTCGAGCTTGCCGCGTTCGGCCAAATCAACCGCCGGCTCGATACGGTCATCGGAAAAGCCTGCGCCGGTGCCGACGCGGATGGTGTTTTTGTAAG
>CAMDDY010000451.1 GCA_945893125.1 Bordetella parapertussis | reverse complement strand
TCGAGCGCTTGATATTGGCGGTCAATTTGCGCAGCGCCTGCGACATCAAGCGTGCCTGCAAGCCCATTTGCGGCTCGCCCATTTCGCCTTCGATCTCGGCGCGCGGCACCAGTGCTGCCACCGAATCGACCACCACCACGTCCACCGAGCCGGAACGCACCAGCATGTCGGCAATTTCCAGCGCCTGCTCGCCGTTATCCGGCTGCGAAATCAGCAAATCCTCGACCTTGACGCCGAGCTTGGCGGCATATTGCGGATCGAGCGCGTGTTCGGCATCAATAAACGCCGCCGTGCCGCCGAGCTTTTGCATCTGCGCGATGACGCTCAAGGTGAGCGTGGTTTTACCCGAAGACTCCGGCCCGTAGATTTCAACCACCCGCCCGCGCGGCAGACCGCCGATGCCCAGCGCGATGTCGAGGCCCAACGAGCCGGTGGAAACCACCTGGATATCCTTGGCAATATCGGACTCGCCCAGACGCATAATCGAACCCTTGCCAAACTGCTTTTCGATCTGTGACAACGCCGCCGACAGCGCCTTGCTTTTGTTATCGTCCAATTTGTTATTCCTTGATTGCTGAATGATCGGTTGCGTATTTTGATCCATGATAACGTCTCCGGTGGGTGGTGGTTGGACGCATTATGGCATATAACTGTATAAAAAACCAGTTATTGTGATATTCACAAGCGCCGTCAAAAATTATTGTTTAGAAACAAATGCTTACAAATTACCTTCCCCGTAAACCTTACGTAGAGCGAGGGAAAATGCCCTCCCCTTCCATGCCGATCAATCAAAAAAACTACCCCGCCAACTCCGGGTGAAAGTGCCCCTTGCGCACCCGCGTCACGCGCTCGCTGGCAAACACGCCGGCGCGATGGAAGGGTTCGTTATCGACAAACGCCTGCGCTTCGGCGCGGCTGTCGGCGCTGACAACCCACAGGCTGCCTATCGTCGCTTGCGCATCGTCGCTTTGCAGCGGCCCGGTGAAAAAACACTGCGGGTCCACTTTTTTCAGATACGCGCTATGCGCGGCCTGATGCTCGGCACGCAACGCAGTTGAGTTCGGTTTGTCGGTCAAATAGATAGCCCAAAGCATGTGGTTCTCCTGGTGAATGCCGCGATGTAATGCAGTATGTTGCTTTACGTGGCGTACACGCAAACTGAATCGCCGCGCTTTTCGTTACCATGCTGTCATCAGACGATAACGCAGTTGGCAATGTTACGGGACGCCGCCGTCGCCCACCACCGCCAACACCTGCTCCAGCGCAAACACCACCGCCCGGCGCCGCACGGCTTCGCGGTCGCCGTCAAAATGCTTCACGGCGGTATACACGGCGCCGCCCTTGGCGCCCCAGCCGAAACACACGGTCCCAACCGGTTTTTGCGGCGTGCCACCCGACGGTCCCGCTGTGCCGCTGACCGACACGGCCACTTGCGCGTGGCTGCGTTCGAGCGCGCCGACGGTCATTTCGCGCACGGTTTGTTCGGACACCGCGCCGTGCGTTTCGAGTGTTTCCGCTTTCACGCCGAGCATTTCGCGTTTGGAAATATAGGTGTAGGTAACGAAGCCGCGCTCGAACCACGCGGAGCTGCCGGGCACCGCCGTGACCGCCTGCGCGATCCAGCCGCCGGTGCAGGATTCAGCGCTCGCCATCATCATGCCCTTGGCCTTGAGTGCCTTGCCCACGCGCTCGGCGAGTTGATAAAGTTTTTCGTCTGTCATGATTTCAACCGATCAAAATTTTAGCGAAGGCCAGTACCAGCAAGGTGTAACCCGCCGCCAGTAAATCATCAAACATCACGCCGAAGCCATTTTTAAGCGTGCGATCAAAATGGCGTATCGGTTGCGGCTTGACGATATCAAAAAAGCGGAACAACACAAACGCCGCGATCTGCCACGCCCAACCGGCTGGCGTGAAAATCAGCACCAGTAGAAACGCCACGGTTTCGTCCCACACCATGCCGCCGTGATCCGCCACGCCGAGCGCGCGGCCAACGACCTGGCAAGCCCACGAGCCGACTAAGAAAAGTAACGTAAAAACAATGAGTTGCGTTACAACATCAGTGTGAGCGGCAAGCCACAGGTAGAGCGGAAACGCGAGCAGTGTGCCGAACGTGCCGGGCGCAAACGGCGCCAGCCCGATGCCGCCCGCGAAGGCGATGCAGTGCGCGGGATGCGCGTATACAAAGCGCAGATTGGGCGGGATCGGGGTGTCAGCCAAAGTGATCAAAGCCGCGCTGCGTAACGCGCAGCGGCAGCCCGTCGCCGTCGATCACCGCCACGCCCACGGCCCCTGCGGGCGCACGCACCACGCGGCCGATACACGTAACCGGCACGCGCGCTTGCGCGCCCGCGCGCAACACCGCCGCGCGCCGCGCGGGCGGCGCGGTGAAACACAATTCGTAATCATCGCCGCCCGACAGCAACGCGCCCTGCGCCAACGGATGGCCGGCGCAGGCACGCATCAGCGCGGAGCGCGGCAGCGCATCCCGTTCGATCACAGCGGCTACGCGCGAGCGCTCGCAGATGTGCCCAAGGTCGGAAAGTAATCCGTCGGAAATATCAATAACACTGTGCGCGACACCGCGTAGCGCCAGACCCAACGCCACGCGCGGCACGGGCTTGTCGAGCCGCCGCGATGCGGCTGCCAGTTGCGCTGGCGCGAGGCGGATTTTTTTGCTGCGCGCCGCCACCGCCATCGCCGCATCACCCAGCGTGCCGGATACCCACACCGCGTCGCCCACGCGCGCGCCATCACGCCGCAGCGCTTTGCCGGCGGGCACTTCACCCATGATCTGCACACATAGACTCAACGGCCCTCGCGTGGTGTCGCCACCGATGAGATCAACGCCGTGTGCGCGCGCGAGCCGCATGAAGCCGCGCGAAAACCCCGCCAGCCAGCGTTCATCTACTTTAGGCAGCGCCAGCGCGAGCGTCGCCCAGCGCGGCGTGGCGCCCATGGCGGCCAGGTCGGAAAGATTGACCGCGAGCGTTTTGTGACCCAGCGCTTCGGCATCGGCGCCCTTGAAAAAATGCCGGCCTTCAACCAGCATGTCCGCCGAGATCGCCAGCACATGACCACGCCGCACACGGATCAGCGCCGCATCGTCCCCCACACCCAACACCGTATGCCGCGTGCGATGGGTGAAATACTGGCGGATCAGGTCAAATTCGCCGGGCACTGGATCACGGGCGCATCACGTCTGCATCAGTTTTGGGGCGGCGAGCGCGACGACTGAGCACCCGAGGCGCCCAGCGCTTTACGCTCTGCTTCGAGTTTTGCCAGATCCGCCGCGGCCTTCTTTTTGATCATCATCGGCATCCAGAAATCCACTGCCGCAAAGCCGAGGAAAAACAGCAGCAGTATGGTGATTTTGTCCTCCGGTAAAAAACCGCTGCCAAAAAACAGCACATACACAGCGATCAGCAGATTCACCACGCCTGCGGCGTAGAACATATAGATGCGCTTCTTCGTCTTGTCGTTCATGCCAGGCTCCATCACTTGCGTTACCTCATAGAATCCAATTCATCGGCGGGCGTCGACGCCAATCACCCCGCCGCGCGCACTTCCGGCTCGCGCATCAGGGCGGCCAGCTTGTCGAGCACGCCGTTTACATACTTGTGCCCGTCGGTGCCGCCGAATGATTTGGCCAGTTCCACCGCTTCGTTGATCACCACGCGATACGGCACTTCGGGATGACGCAGAAATTCGCAACCGGCGATCAGCAACACCGCGCGCTCTATCGGCGACAGCCGGTCCACCGGACGATCCAGACACGGCGCGAGATCGCGCTCGATGGCTTCGGCGTCGTGGATCACGCCATCCAGCAGATCGCGAAAATACAGCGCGTCGCATTTATCGAAGCCGCGAAACTGCGTGATGTCCTGCGCAATTTCCTGGGCGGCATTGCGCGACAGCAGCCATTGATAAACGCCCTGCAAGGCGAACTCGCGCGAACGGTAACGGGCCGATTTCACGTCGCGCACCCCGCATTGGGGGCATACCATAAGTATATGTTTTTATTCATTTTATTTTACGCAGCAGATTGACCATTTCGACCACCGCCAAGGCGCAATCCGCGCCCTTTTGCGCCATCCGCGCGGTGGCCTGATCGTCGTCTTCGGTGGTCAAAATACCATTGGCAATGGGCACGCCGGTGTCGAGTTGCACGCGCATAATGCCGGCGCAGGATTCGTTGGAGACGATTTCAAAGTGATAGGTTTCACCGCGAACCACCGCGCCCAGCGCGACCAGCGCGTCGAATTTTCCGCTGCGTGCCATGGTCTGCAACACCAGCGGAATTTCCAGCGCGCCCGGCACGGTGGCGATGCGGATATCGTCGGCGCCCACGCCATGCTTGCGCAACGCTGCCGTGCAACTGGACAGCAGCCCATCGCCGATGTCCTGATTAAACCGGCCCACCACAATACCGATGCGCAGGCCCGCACCGCGATGATCGGGTTCGATTTCTTCCATGT